>NZ_JBEXHP010000034.1:0-53981 GCF_040607895.1 Micromonospora sp. NPDC005220 | reverse complement strand
CCGAAGCCATGGACGACGACGAGTTGATAGCAGAGCAAGTCCGCTAACCCGCCCCGCCCCGCCCCGCCCCGCCCGCCCCCGCCCCGCCCCCGCCCCGCCGATCATGGAGTTGTGGTGGGCGTGAGCTCCGCATAAGCCCCTTTTGCGAGGCACCACAACTGCATGATCGACGCGACCGGGGCGGGGGCGGCGTGCGGGGGCTGAGCCCGTCCGTCCCGCTGATCTTGCAGTTTCGGTTGTCGGGATGCGCGGAATGTTCCTTACGCGCCGGCGGGAAGCGCAAGATCGAGGGGCGGGTGGGCGCTCCCGCACAGCCTGGTGTCGGTGCAGGACCCGGACCTGTTCACCCTGCCGCGAGGGCTGGCCGACCTGGTCAGCGGCTCACTCGGCAGCGGCAACCGGTACCCGCTCAAGCTCGGCGCCGCGCTGCTGGCCACCATCCCGGTGGCGATCATCTTCGTGGTGTTCCAGCGGTACTTCGTGCGCGACGCCAACGACGGCTCGGACAAGGGCTGACCGGTCCGCTGTGGCGGCCCCGACCCGGGGCCGCCACACAGTCACTCGACCTTCTCGGCCGGAACGCCCACGTGCAGGCGGACCTGCGGCACCAGCATGTCGTCGACGTCCAGCGCCCGGGCCGCGCCGTCGGGCTCCCAGCCGGTGCTGGTGAGGAATTTCCGGGTCGCCTCGTCACCGTCGAACGCCCAGGCCACCGCCCGGGTCATGCCGTCCTCCCGCCACAGGTCGACGGCGGCGGCGAGCAGCCGACTGCCGTGCCCACGCCGACCCCAGCGCGGCTCCACGAGCAGGTCGGTCACCGCCGCCACGTCCGGGCCGAGCGCGTCGGCCGGCTCACCCGGGGCCAACGCCTCGCCGTCGGCCGGGCCGGAGGCGGCGAACCCCACCAGATACGATTGCTCGGCCTGTTCGACGGCGACCAGCACGCGGTGCGCGCCGGAGGGCGGCTCCAGCACCGCGGCGCTCCACCGCCGGGCGAGGAACGCCTCGTCCAGGTTGTCGAGCACATGCCGAGGCAGGATCCGGCGGTACGCGACCCGCCAGGTCGCGAGCTGGATGCGTGCGATCTCGCCGGCGTCCTCGGGACGCGCCGGGCGGACGTACCCGAGAGCCATGGGACGGAAGCCTACGCAGGGCGAGGGAGACGACGGTGGCGCAGGGTGCCAACAGGACGGCCGCGCAGGTCGTCGGGGTGGTGGTGCTCGCCGCGGCGGTCACCGGGTTCCTCGCCGTCGCGGCCGTCCGACACGGGTTCTTCGACCTGAAGGTCTACTACGGCGCGTTGACCTGGTGGGTGCACGACGGCGGGGAAATCTACGACTACCTCAAGCCGGGCACCCAGTACGGCTTCACCTATCCGCCGTTCGCCGCGCTGGTGATGCTGCCGATGGCGTACCTGCCGTGGTCGGTCGCGATCGTGGTGAGCGTGCTCGCCAGCGTGGTCACCACGACGGTGCTGATCTGGTGGCTGGTCGACCCGATCGCCATCCGCGCCGGCTGGACCCGGTGGTTCGCCCTGGCCGTGGCGCTCTGCCTGGCCGCCGCGTTCGAGCCGATGCGCGAGACGGTCAACTTCGGCCAGGTGAACACGCTGCTGCTCTTCCTGGTGGCGGTGGACCTGCTGCGGCTGTTGCCGGCCGGCAACCGGTGGACCGGCGTCGGCATCGGCCTCGCCACGGCGATCAAACTGACCCCTGGCGTGTTCATCGTCTATTTGCTGGTGACCGGACGGTGGCGGGCGGCGCTCACCGCCAGCGGCACGGCCGCCGGGGTTTCACTGCTGGCCGCCGCGCTCTTCCCGGACGCGTCCCGGGAATTCTGGACCGAGGCGCTGTGGAACACCGGGCGGGTGGGCGAGCTGGCCTTCGTCTCGAACCAGTCGCTGCGCGGGGTGGTCGCCCGGCTCGACCCGGAGCACCCGAACACTCTGCTGTGGCTACTGCTGGTGCTCGGCACCCTGGCGCTCTGGGCCTGGCGCGCCCGGGCCGCCGTCGCGGCCGGCGACGAGGCGACCGGCCTGGCGCTGACCGGCGCCGTGATGTGCCTGGTCAGCCCGGTCACCTGGGTGCACCACCTGGTCTGGCTGCTGCCCGCGCTGATCCTCCTGGTCGACAACGCGATGGCCGCGCCGGCCGGGCGCCGACGGCGGGTCCTGCTGGTCGCCGCGAGCATCGGGTACGCGCTGCTGATCAGCCGGACGGTCTGGTTCTGGGAGAAGGACTTCACCGGCGTCGACGGCTTCCTGGGCAGCAACGCCTACGTGTGGGTCAGCCTGGCGCTGCTGACCTTCCTGCCGATCCGCCGGTGGCTGACCCCGCCCGGGTCAGCGGTCGAGGCGCCCGGTGTACCGCAGCTCGACCAGCCCGACCGGCGGACCCCCGCCGGCCAGCGGAACCTGGTAAGTCGACCGCTCACCGTCCGGTGACAGGCCGGCGCGCTCGCAGAACCGCCGGGCCCGCCGATTGGCCGCCAGCACCCACGCCCGGTACCCGGCCCAGCCCCGCTCGGTGAGCCCGCTCCGGGCGGCGTCCAGCAGCGCGGCGGCGGTGCCGTCACCCCAGCGGGCCGGCTCCACGTAGAGCGCCACCACCTCGCCGACCGTCGGGTCCAGGTCGTCCCGGTCCTGGTTGCGGCGGTACGGCCCGAAGGTGGTGAAGCCCACCACCGACCCGTCCACCTCGCCGAGCAGGGTGGTGAACGGGTGCTCCGGATCGGCGGTGCCCACGTCACGACGGCGCTGCGCCCACGCCACCACGTTGAGCCGGCCGAGCACCTCGTCCGGCATGAAGCCGGCATAGCCCGCCTGCCAGCCGTGCACGTGCACCCGGGCGACCGCCTCGGCGTCGTCCGGCTCCTCCCGGCGGATGGTCAGCATTGCACCGTTCTATGCCCCGTTGGTCGTCACGTCCAGCTTCCCGCACCGGCGTCGTACCGATGAATTAAGGTCGCCGACGATGACCGCACCGGAATCACTCTCGCTCGCCCAGGCCCGCCGCGTGGCGCTCACCGCCCAGGGCTTCGCCGACCCGGCGCCCACCGGCGTGCCCACCCGCCGGCACCTGCGTCGGGTGCTGGACCGGGTCAGGTTGATCCAGATGGACTCGGTCAACGTGCTGCAACGCGCGCACTACCTGCCGCTCTACAGCCGGCTCGGGCCGTACCCGACCAGGTTGCTCGACCAGGCCGCCTACCGGCGTCCGCGCGAGCTGTTCGAATACTGGGGCCACGAGGCGTCGCTGGTCCCGGTGGAGCTGCACCCGATGCTGCGCTGGCGGATGGCCCGCGCGCACAGCGAATCCTGGGGTGGCATGCGGCGGATCGCCCAGGAGCAGCCGGAGCTGGTCGCCTGGGTCCGCGACGAGGTGGCCGCCCGAGGGCCGCTGACCGCCGCCGAGATCGAGCACGACGCGCCCCGGGAGACCGGCAACTGGGGGTGGAACTGGTCGGCGGTCAAGCGGGCGTTGGAGTTCCTGTTCTGGGCCGGGGAGGTGGCCGCCGCCGAGCGCAGCACCTCCTTCGCCCGCCGCTACGACCTACCCGAGCGGGTGCTGCCCGCGGCGGTGCTGGCCGCGCCCACCCCGACCGACGCCGAGGCGTACCGCACGCTGGTGGCCCTCGCCGCGCGGTCGCTCGGGGTGGCCGCCGAGCCGGAGCTACGCGACTACTTCCGGTTGCCGCTGGCCGGCGCCCGGCAGGCCGTCGCGGAGCTGGCCGAGGCCGGTGAGCTGGTGCCGGTCACCGTGGCGGGCTGGCGGCAGCCGGCGTGGCTGCACGCGTCCGCCCGGTTGCCCCGCTGGGTGCGGGGCAACACGCTGGTCAGCCCCTTCGATCCGCTGATCTGGGAACGTGCCCGTACCGAACGGCTGTTCGACTTCAGCTACCGGATCGAGATCTACGTCCCGGCGCCGCAGCGGGTCTACGGCTATTACGTGTTGCCCTTCCTACAGGGCGACCGGTTCACCGCCCGGGTCGATCTGAAGGCCGATCGCAAGGCCGGGGTGCTGCTGGTGCCGGCCGCCTGGCTCGAACCCGGCGCCGACCCGGGGGAGACGGCGGTGGCGCTCGCCGCCGAGCTGTACCGGCTCGCCGGCTGGCTCGGCCTGGACGCGGTGGCGCCGCCCGCGGCCGGCGACCTGGCCGGTCCGCTCACCGCCGCGTTGGCCGGCGTGTCCGGTGTACCGTGAGCGCGTGACGAGCGCTCCCGGACCGGTCGACCAGCCGCAGCCCGCCCCCGGGGTGGTCCACACCGCGCCCGCAGATGGCGTTCTCGGCGGCGCGGCTCCCGATGGGCCCGGTTTCGGCGGCGCGGGCATCGGCGGGTTCGGTCCCGCTGGCGCGGTTCCCGGCGGCTCGGGGCCGGAGGGTTGGCCGACGACCCCGCCGGGTGGCTACGCCGCACCCGAGCCGGACCGGCTCACCCGGTTCGTGCTGCGACTCTACGAGCGCTCCCCGCGCTGGGCGGTGCCGCTGGCCGCGGTCGGCTGCGTCGCCGTCGGCATGAGCTACGCGCTGCTCAGCAACCCGACCCACGCCGACCCGGACGCCGCGCCCAGCTGTCTGCTCAAGTTGACCACCGGGCTGGACTGCCCAGGCTGTGGTGGCACCCGCGCCCTCTGGTACGTGCTGCACGGCGATCTGCCGGCCGCCGCCCGGCACCACTTCCTGTTCGTCTTCGCGCTGCCGTTCCTCGCGTACCTCTTCGTGGCCTGGGCGGGCAGCCAGGCGTTCGGTTGGCGACTGCCCGAGCTGCGGATCAGCTCCAAGGTCATCGGCGGCTTCCTGGCCGCGTGGCTGGCCTTCTCGGTGCTGCGCAACCTGCCCTGGGCGCCGTTCACCTCGCTCTACGTCTGACCCGCCGCTGCCCGACGCGCCGGTACGCAGATGCGGTGCTCGGCGGGCATGTGCTGCACGAGCTCCCTTTGGAGCTGAATCGTTTGCGACATCACGTGCCGCTTCTTCCGGCCGCTGCCGTGAGCCGCCCCTCCGGCGCCTGCCGCCCTCCGAGGCCCGCCGTCCGTCGCCCCCTCCGGCGTCCGCCGTCCGTCGCCCCCTCCGGCGTCCGCCGTCCGTCGCCCCCTCCGGCAGCCGTTGCCGCCTCCTCCGACGCCCCCGCCTAATGATCGACTCGGCGTTCAAGAAACCGGGCTGTCCACCTGGCCCGGAAACCCGGCTTGCAGGAACCCGAGTCGATCAGCCGGCGGGCGGCCGCGCGGCCACTCCCTCGGCGCATGGCGGCCGACGCACCTAGCCCAAGATCGTGCTCGATCCAGGATGTAGTGGTATCGAGCGCGGCGAATGCCACTACTTCCAGAACAACACCGTTGCGTTAGCGCTGTGGCCGGCGGGTCAACCGGTGCTGGCGAAGGGGCTCCTGGTAGATCACCGTAGGTGGAGCGGGAAGCTCGCGCCGATCTTGCGGTTTCGGTTGTCGACTTGAGTGGGACGCGGCTTGTGTCGGGACAGGAATTGCAAGACCGCGGAGCAGGGGCAGTGCAGGCGCGGCGATCATGGAGTTGTGGTGCCCGGCTTGGCGGCTTACGGGCGTTTTGTTGCCCACCACAACTGCGTGATCGGCGAGGCGGCGCCGGTTGACGAACAGCCGTTAGGCCTAACGCAACGGTTCTGACTTCCGGAGTGTTGCGCGCGATCTTGCGGGCGGAAGCGGCTGACGGGGTCGTTCGCGTGCTAGGTGCTAGGTGCTGGGTGCTGGGTGCTGGGTGCTGGGTGCTGGGTGCTGGGGTGCTCGGGCCTCGGTCGGCGGCCAATCCGCCGGGGCTGATGTCGCAAACGATTCAGCTCCAAAGGACGCCTACGCAACTGTCCGCCCCAGCCTGGACGAGGATGCTCGGACCCGGTCCACGCCCCGGGGCGTCGTCCGCGTCGCCGCGCACCGAGTGATCGACATTGCACCGGGGCGCGCCTGAGTTGGGCCGGCCGGCACCGCACCACTAAAGTCCCAGGGATGCCGGACATGGTGCAGCCCCAGGTCAAGTTGATCGCGTGGACTCAGTTCGCGGCCCCGGACGACGTGCCGTGGTCGACCGACGCGGAGGGTGGCCAGGCGCTCGCCGAGTTCGCGGGCCGGGCCTGCTACCAGTCGTGGAAGAAGCCGAACCCGGCCACCGCCACCAATGCCGGCTACCTGGCGCACATCCTCGAGGTGGGCCACCTGAGCGTGCTGGAGCACGGGTCGGTCACCTTCTACTTCACCGGTGTGTCCCGCTCCTTCACGCACGAGCTGATCCGGCACCGCCACTTCTCGTACTCGCAGCTCTCCCAGCGGTACGTCCCGGAGCGGGACGCGGCCATGGTCGAGCCGGCGGTCATCGCCGACGACCCGGAGCTGCACAAGAAGTTCGTGGCGGCCGCCGAGGCGAGCGTGCAGGCGTACAACGAGTTGCTGGAGGGCCTGGAGCAGCGCTTCTCCGACGAGCCCAACCCGACGCTGCGCCGCAAGCAGGCCCGGCAGGCGGCCCGCGCGGTGCTGCCCAACGCCACCGAGACCCGCATCGTGGTCACCGGCAACTACCGGGCCTGGCGGCACTTCATCGCGATGCGGGCCACCGAGCACGCCGACGTGGAGATCCGTGAGCTGGCCGTGGAGTGCCTGCGTCAGCTCCAGGAGGTCGCCCCGAACGTGTTCGCCGACTTCGTGATCTCGACGTTGCCGGACGGCACCGAGGTGGCGGCCAGCCCGCACGAGGCGTCCTGAGCCCTTCCCCGGCGGGCCCCGGCTGGTCGTCCGCTAGGTTGGAGGGTATGACGCACGACCACCTCGACGCCGCGGCCCGACCGGCGTCCCGCCCCTTCGGCCGGCTGATCACAGCCATGGTGACCCCGTTCACCCCCGACGGTTCCCTCGACCTCGACGGCGTCGCCCGGCTGGCGAGCCACCTGGTCGACGAGCAGGGCAACGACGCGCTGGTGGTCAACGGCACCACCGGCGAGTCGCCGACCACCACCGACGCGGAGAAGGAACGCCTGATCCGGGCCGTGGTGGAGGCCGTCGGTGACCGCGCCAAGGTGGTCGCCGGGGTCGGCACCAACGACACCCGGCACACCATCGAGCTGGCCGCCGCCGCCGAGAAGGCGGGTGCGCACGGTCTGCTGGTGGTCACCCCGTACTACAACAAGCCGCCGCAGAGCGGGTTGCTGCGACACTTCACCGCGGTGGCCGACGCCACCGGCCTGCCGGTGATGCTGTACGACATTCCGCACCGCTCCGGCGTGCCGATCGACACCGAGACGTTGGTCCGGCTCGCCGAGCACGGCCGGATCGTCGCGGTCAAGGACGCCAAGGGCGACCTGACCGCCACCAGCTGGGTCACCAGCCGCACCGCCCTCGCCTTCTACAGCGGCGAGGACGCCCTCACCCTGCCGGCGCTGGCCGTCGGCTCGGTGGGCGTTGTCGGCACCTCGACGCACTTCACCGGGGCGCTGACCGTACAGATGATCGAGGCGTACGACGCGGGGGACATGCCGACCGCGCTGGCCCTGCACCGGCGGCTGCTGCCGCTGTTCACCGGCATCTTCCGTACCCAGGGCACCATCCTGGTGAAGGCGGGTCTGGCGTCGCTGGGCCTGCCGGCCGGCCCGGTGCGACCCCCGCTCGTGGACGCCACCGACGACGAGATCGCCCAGCTGCGCGCGGACTTCGCGGCAGCGGGCCTGGAGCTGCCCGAATGAACGAACGACACGATGGACGTCGAGTGACGGCGTCGCAGAATGAGGTGGACGCGTGACCGAGGCGCACATCGAGGCGGAACTACCCCCGCCGCTGCCGGAGGGCGGCCTGCGGATCATCCCGCTCGGCGGGCTTGGCGCCATCGGTCGGAACATGACCGTCTTCGAGTACGACGGCAAGTTGCTGATCGTCGACTGCGGGGTCCTCTTCCCCGACGTCGAGCAGCCGGGGGTGGACCTGATCCTGCCCGACTTCGGTCCGATCCTGGACCGGCTGGCCGACGTCCAGGCGATCGTGCTGACCCACGGTCACGAGGACCACATCGGCGCGGTGCCGTACCTGCTCGCCCACAAGCCCGACATCCCGCTGGTCGGCTCACAGTTCACCCTCGCCCTGGTCGAGGCGAAGTTGGCCGAGCGGCGGATCCAGCCGTACACGTTGACCGTGCGGGAGGGCGGCCGCGAGCGGCTCGGCCCGTTCGAGTGTGAGTTCTTCGCGGTCAACCACTCGATCCCGGACGCCCTCGCGGTGGCCATCCGCACCCCCGCCGGCCTGGTGCTGCACACCGGCGACTTCAAGATGGACCAGCTGCCGCTGGACGGCCGGATCACCGACCTGGCCGGTTTCGCCCGGCTCGGCGCCGAAGGCGTCGACCTGCTGCTGTCCGACTCCACCAACGCGGAGATCCCCGGTTTCGTCACCCCGGAGCGGGAGATCGGGCCGGTGCTCGACTCGATCTTCGCGAAGGCCAAGGGTCGGATCATCGTGGCGTCGTTCGCCTCGCACGTGCACCGCGTGCAGCAGGTCTTCGACTCCGCCGCCGAGCACGGCCGCAAGGTCGCGCTGATCGGCCGGTCCATGGTCCGCAACATGGGCATCGCCCGCGACCTCGGCCTGCTCAACATCCCGGTCGGCCTGGTCATCGGGATCGAAGAGGCCACCACGCTGCCGCCGGAGCAGATCGTGCTGATGTCCACCGGCTCGCAGGGTGAGCCGATGAGCGCGCTGGGCCGGATGGCCAGCGGCGACCACCGGCACATCACCATCGCCCCCGGTGACACCGTCGTGCTGGCCTCCTCGCTGGTGCCCGGCAACGAGACCTCGGTCTACCGGGTGATCAACCGGCTCGCCCGGGCCGGTGCGGTGGTCGTGCACAAGGACGTGGCAAAGGTGCACGTCTCCGGGCACGCCCCCGCCGGGGAACTGCTCTACCTGCTCAACGTGGTCCGGCCCAGCAACCTGATGCCCGTGCACGGCGAGTGGCGTCACCTGCGCGCCCACGCCCGGCTCGGCATCGAATCCGGGGTCGCCGCCGACCGGGTGGTGATCTGCGAGGACGGCGACGTGGTCGACCTGGTCGAGGGTCGCGCCAGCCTGGTCGGGCACGTGAAGAGCCGGTACGTCTACGTGGACGGGCTGGCCGTCGGTGACGTCAGCGAGTCGCTGCTCACCGAACGGCGGATCCTCGGTGACGGCGGTTTCATCGCCACCACCGTGGTCGTCGACTCGGTCACCGGCAAGGTGGTCGCCGGCCCGACGCTCTCCGCGAAGGGCTTCTCCGAGGACCCGGAGGCGTTCAACCCGGTGGTGCCGCTGGTCACCGAGGCGCTCAACCGGGCCGCGGCGGACGGCATCACCGACCCGCACCAGCTCCAGCAGATCGTCCGGCGGACCGTCGGGCGGTGGGTCAACGACAAGTACCGTCGTCGGCCGATGATCGTGCCCACCGTGGTCGAGGTCTGAGCAACGTCCGCTGACGCCGGCCCACCCGAAAGGTGGGCCGGCGTTCGTCGTACCCGGGGCGGTCAGGGCAGCGCGGCGACCGCCTCGGCGTACGCGACGCCGGTGGCTATGGCGGCTTCCACGAGGACCCGCAACTGCGCCGGAGCGACCCCGTGCGCCAGGTCGGTGGCCAGGTCGCCGGCGAGCACCAGCTCGTCGCCGAGGTCGTGGGCGTACGCCTTGGGCAGCAGCCGGTCGTGGTTCCACGCGTTGCAGAAGGCGTACGCCTCGGAGCGGCGGGCTGCCGGCAGCCGGCGGTTGGCCATGGCGCGGGCGTGCAGCACCTCACCGCGTTCACCGGCCCGCCGGAACTGGATCACCGCACCCTCCCAGTGGCCGACCACGGTCTCGCCCTCGTCCACCAGGTACCGGTCGCCGCGCCCGTCCAGGATCGCGGTGATCATGGCGAGGGAGAGCGCGGACAACTCGCGGTCGCCCAGCTCGGCCTCCTCGTCGGAGCGGTCGGCACCCGAGCGGTCGGCGTGGGAGCGGTCGGTGTGGGAGCGGTCGGTGTCGGGCTCGTCGAGCCCGTCCGGGTCGTCGTCGGCGGGCAGCGGAACCGGCGTTGCCAGCGGGCGCTCGGCCAACCAGGCGGCCATCCGGCCGGAATGGTGCCCGGTGCCGTTGCGCGCGTCGAAGCTGCCGGCCAACTCGCTGGCCACCCCGAGCAGCAGCGCCCCGAGCGCGGCGACGTCCAACTCGGTGGCCGTCCGCTCGCCGTACGCCGGGCGGGGTATCGTCCGCCCGCCCAGCCCGGCGTCGGCGGCCAGCCCGCAGACCAGTGCCCCGGCGGCGGCGAACTCCATGGCGGCGAAATCATCGGTCGGCCGGTCCAACCGGGGCAGCTGCTCGGTCAGGATGGCCAGGCCACGTTCCAGGTGCCCGCCCAGCGCGCAGAACCGCAGGTGCGCGGCGAGGTGCGGGAACGCCGCCCGCTCGCGCCGGTGCCGGCGGTACGCCCGCACGTGTGCCCTGGCCGCCCGCGCCGGCTCGCCGGTGCGCAGTGCGGGCAGCAGACCGGCGACCAGATCCCGCTCGGGCTGGTCGGTGCAGGACCGCGGGTCGCCGTCGGACTCGGCAAGCTCGGTGAGTGCGGCCGTCCACTCGCCCCAGCCGGCCAGCAGCTCGGCGCGCCGGGCCGAGGCGCAGCCCGGACAACCGCCGGCCGGGCCGGGCCGTTTTCCGGACCATCGCTCGTACCAGTGCCGGGCGGTGGGCTCGTCGCCCAGGTGATCGGCGATCCGGCAGTGCAGCTCCGCGACGGTCGGTGTGTCCGGGCCATCCGCGCCGACCCGGTGGGCCAGGTCGTGCAGCAGGGACCGGGTCTGGTCCAGCCCGACCCGGGGGGTGCCGAGCAGCGCCTCCACCGCGTACCGCTGGTAGCGCAGCAGCAGCCCGGTCTCCGGGCCGGTGAGCAGGTCGGGCCGGTGGTCGGCGGCGGCTCGGCAACGCCGCACCGGCTCGACCAGCCGCCACCGCTCCCCGTGCAGCAGGTACGCCTCGACCAGCGCGAACCGCGCGTCCATCCCGGACCGGACGTCGCCGGCGGCGTCGGCGCGCTCGGCGAGCCGTTCCAGGGCCACCTGCCGGGCCGGGCCGTCGGGGAGGTCCCGGGCGTCGGCGAGCGCGGCCACCAGCGCGGGTACGCGGCCTCGCGCGAGGCGGTCACCGGGGCCGGTGGGTGGCGTGCCGGTGCGGCTGCCGGTGAACTCGTCGCGGCCGGTCACGACGGCACCGCGCCGGGCAGTCGACGGACCGCCACGGCCAGCTGACAGCCGGTGGAGATGCCACAGTCGAGCAGTTGGTCGAGCTGGTGTGGGGTCACGCCGCGTTCCAGGTCGGTGATCACCTCTCCGTACACCCGGGCCCGACCGCCGTCGTCGACGTGCACGAACGCCTTCGGCCAGAGCCGGTCGTGGTTCCAGGAGTTGCAGAACGCGTACAGGTCGGGAACCCGTTCGATGCCGAAGGTCGGATCGACCATGGTACGGATCTGGAGCAGCTCCCCGTCCCCGCCGACGCGGAGGAACCAGATCATGTTGTCGTCGAAGTGGCCGACGAGGTCGCCGTCGGGGGTCAGGCCGACGGACCGGCCGCGGGCGGCGAGCACCGCGGCGACCAGTTCACCGGTCAGCGGGCGCAGCGCGCCAGGGTGCCCGGCCAGCGGATCGTCCGGATCGCCCTCGATTTCCGGCGACGCCATGGGGCATCCCTTCTGAGGCGGATATCACGACCGGCGGTGGGGTTCGTGTTACGACGCGCGGACACGACCCGGAAAAGCGGGGATCTGCCCGGCCCCACCGTTACCGTGACTCTATGGCGGGCCGTACCTCTCAGGCGAGCCGGCGGCGCGGCGCGTCGCCGCGCGGTGGCACCAACAGTCGTGCCCGTCAGCCGGCGAAGAAGACCACCCGGGCACCGGCCCGACGTCGTACCACGCCGCCCCGGCCCGGCCCGGCCGTCTACGTCGGCCGTGCGGTCGGTGCACTGTGGATGGGGTTGGCGCACGGGATGGGCTGGGCGGTGCGCGCCGCCGGCCGGCAGGCCGCCTCGGCCCGCGACCTCGACCCGGAGCACCGTCGGGATGGCGCGGGCCTGCTCATGTTCGGGCTCGCCCTGCTCAGCGCGGTGGCGCTCTGGCTTTCCGGGGCGGGTCCGGTGGGCGCGCGACTGGCCGACACGATCCGGCTGTTCCTGGGCGCGATCTCGGTGGTCGTACCGGTGCTGCTGATGATCGGGGCGTGGCGGCTGATGCGTCAGCCGGCGGACCCGGAGCACCGGGGCCGCGGGCTGATCGGCTGGGGCTCGCTGCTGGTGTCGACCGCCGCGCTGCTCCAGATCGGTCAGGACCCGGCCGACCCACTGCAACGTGACTTCGCTGGCGGCCTGGTCGGCGCGGGCGTCGGCGGGCTGCTGGAGCGGGCGGTGACCGCCTGGGTGGCGGTGCCGCTGCTCATCCTGCTGCTGCTCTTCGGCCTGC
This sequence comes from Micromonospora sp. NPDC005220, assembly GCF_040607895.1. NCBI lineage: Bacteria > Bacillati > Actinomycetota > Actinomycetes > Micromonosporales > Micromonosporaceae > Micromonospora > Micromonospora sp. NPDC005220. Next base: position 41,517 of record NZ_JBEXHP010000034.1, on the reverse strand, counting down.
TCGTGGTGACCGCGACGCCGATCAACAAGATTCCCGAGAGGCTGGGCCTGCTCGCCGGTGGGCTGGTCGGCGCACCGGAGACCGACGAGGAGGCGGACGAGCCGGCTGCCAAGCCGGCGCGGAAGCGACCGGCCAAGCGGATGCCCCCGCCGCTGGACCCGGACGACTTCGAGGACCTGGACGGCGCGGACCTCCAGGAGACCATGGTGCTGCCGCGGAAGTCTCCGGCGAAGGTGCCGGCGAGCCGCAAGCCTCCGGTCGACCCGCCGGAGCACTCGCCCGCCCCGACCCGGGCCGAGCAGCTCGCGTTGACCGGGCTGGCCGGGGACTACACCCTGCCGCCGGCCAACATGCTCAGCGCCGGGGCCGCCGCGAAGACCCGCAGCAAGGCCAACGACGAGGTGATCGCCGCGCTGACCGGCGTGTTCGACCAGTTCGATGTGGACGCCGCGGTCACCGGCTTCACCCGTGGCCCGACCGTCACCCGCTACGAGGTGGAGCTGGGGCACGGCGTCAAGGTCGAGCGGATCACCCAGCTGTCCCGCAACATCGCGTACGCGGTGAAGTCGCCGGACGTCCGGATCCTCAGTCCGATCCCGGGCAAGAGCGCCGTCGGCGTGGAGATCCCGAACACCGACCCGGAGAACGTCGCCCTCGGCGACGTGCTGCGCTCGCGGGCGGCGACCAGTGACCACCACCCGATGGTGGTGGCGCTCGGCAAGGACATCGAGGGCGGCTACGTGGTGGCCAATCTCGCGAAGATGCCTCACATTCTCATCGCAGGGGCCACCGGCGCGGGCAAGTCGAGCTGCCTCAACACCCTGCTGGTGTCCATCCTCACCCGGGCCACCCCGGACGAGGTGCGGCTGCTGCTGATCGACCCGAAGCGGGTCGAGATGACCGGCTACGAGGGGATTCCACACCTGGTCACCCCGATCGTGACCAACGCCAAGAAGGCGGCCGAGTCGCTGGACTGGGTGGTCCGCGAGATGGACATGCGCTACGACGACCTCGCCGCCAACGGGGTCCGGCACATCGACGACTTCAACCGCAAGGTCCGCAATGGCGAGATCAAGGCTCCGCCGGGCAGCGAACGCGAGATGCGTCCGTACCCGTACCTGTTGGTGATCGTGGACGAGCTGGCCGACCTGATGATGGTCGCGCCGCGCGACGTGGAGGACTCGGTCGTCCGGATCACCCAGCTGGCTCGGGCCGCCGGCATCCACCTGGTGCTGGCCACCCAGCGCCCCTCGGTCGACGTGGTGACCGGTCTGATCAAGGCGAACGTGCCGTCCCGGCTGGCGTTCGCCACCTCCTCCCTCGCGGACTCAAGGGTCATCCTCGACCAGCCGGGCGCGGAGAAGCTGCTCGGCCGTGGTGACGGGCTCTTCCTGCCGATGGGCGCCTCCAAGCCGGTCCGCATCCAGGGCGCCTGGGTCACCGAGCGCGAGATCGCCGATGTGGTGAAGTTCTGCAAGGACCAGCGTGAGCCGGAGTTCCGCAAGGACGTGCTGGCCCCGGCGCAGGAGAGCAAGAAGAAGATCGACGAGGACATCGGCGACGACCTGGACCTGTTGGTGCAGGCGGTCGAGTTGGTGGTCACCTCGCAGTTCGGCTCGACCTCGATGCTCCAGCGCAAGCTGCGGGTCGGTTTCGCCAAGGCGGGCCGCCTGATGGACCTGATGGAGACCCGGGGAGTGGTCGGGCCGTCCGAGGGGTCGAAGGCGCGCGACGTGCTGGTCAAGCCGGACGAGCTGGACGAGGTCCTGGTCGGCCTGCGCGGCGACGGGGACTGACCGACAGCCGACCGGGGACGCACGACGGGCCCGCCGGAATCCGGCGGGCCCGCGACGTGGGGGCGGTCAGTTGTTGATCAAAGCGCCAATGATTACCAGGCTGATGATCGCGGCGACGACGCTGGCCACGGCGGCGTACCAGCCCAGCGGCTTGTCGCCGAGCACCGCGCCGACGACGCCCGCGATGACGCCGAGCACGCCGAAGATGATCGGGTTGAGCAGCAGGGCCAGGACCGCGAAGACGAAGCCCACGATGGTGAGGATGCGGGCGGCGCTGCTGCGGGGACGGGCGGTGCTCGGCATGTCAGCCATGTCTTCCTCCGGTTGAGAGCCTGTCGTGACAGATCGATCACTACCCACTGTGGGCGTGGGTCACGCCTGCCGACGGGGGCGCCTCAGTGGAAGACCTTCAACCCGATCACGCCCGCGACCACCAGCAGCAGGCAGAGGATTCGGGGCAGGCTCGCCGACTCGCCGAGCGCCAGCATCCCGACCAGCGCGGTGCCGACCGCGCCGATACCGACCCAGACCGCGTAGCCGGTGCCGACCGGGATGTCCCGGAGCGCGTACGACAGCCCGGCCATGCTCAGCAGCAGGGTCACCACGAACACCACGGACGGGATCGGCCGGCTGAAACCGGCGCTGCGGTCCAGGGCGATCGCCCAGGCCGTCTCCAGCAGTCCCGAGATCACCAGTACGAGCCAGGCCATCGTCCACCTCACCGGAAAGCGCCCGGGGCTGCGCCGCCGGGACGAGTCGAGTCTGCACGTCACGCGGGGCGTCTTGGCCTGACCGGGTACGCCCACCACTCGTCCGGAGCGGCCACGAGCACCCGGCCGCCGGTGCCGACGCTAGCACCGACCACGGCGGGGCGACGGTGACCACCGCCACGGTCCGTTGACCTCTACCTGACTTCAACGTGCAGTATCGCCAGCATGACCATGCTCTATGCCGACCCCGAGGTCGCCGCCGCGCTGGACGCCGCCACCACGGTCGAGGCCATGCGCGCCGCCCTCCTGGCCGCGTACGAGGGGCGCCTGATCGCGCCACCCCGGGCCGCCGCACCACTGAGCGGCGGGCGGATGGTGCTCACAGCCGGGCACCTGGTCGGCGAGTGGTACGGCTTCAGCTCGTACGACACCTTCGGCCATCCGCAGGGTGCGCAGTCGGTGGTGCTGCACGACGCCCGTACCGGCGCGGTCCGGGCGGTCGGGGTGGGTGCGGAGCTGGGGTTGCGGCGGACGGGGGGACTGGGCGGGGTGGCGGTGGATGTGCTGGCTCGACCGGACGCCGCGACGCTCGGCCTGATCGGCGCCGGCCGGCAGGGCTGGGCGCAGGTCTGGGCCACCGCGGCGGTCCGTCCGCTGCGCGAGGTGAGGGTGTACTGCCGCTCGGCGGCCCGGCGGGACGCCTTCGCCGCGCGGGTACGCGCCGAACTCGGCGTACCGGCCCGAGCGGTTGACTCGGCCCGGGCGGCGGTGCGCCACCGGGACGTGGTGGTGCTGGCCACCACCAGTTCCACGCCCGTGCTCGACGCCGCCGACCTGGCGCCGGGCACCCACGTCACCGCGGTCGGCTTCAAGCAGCGCGGGCGCGCTGAGTTCGGGCTCGACCTGCTGGACGTCACCGACGTCCTGGCCGTCGACTCACCGGCCCAGGCGGCCGCCTACCAGCCACCGATGCTCGCGGCGCTGCCCGCGTACGCCGGACGACTGCGCGACCTGGGTGCGGTGCTGGCCGGTGCGGCACCCGGCCGGACCACGGCGGACGAGGTGTCGCTCTTCTGTTGCACCGGGCTGGCCGGCACGGAGGTCTTCCTGCTCGATCGGCTGGTCCGGGTGGGCGTCCCGACGCGCTGACCGGCGGCGGATGACAACCGCCCGCCGCCGTGGCGCGTCCGGACGTGTCAGAGCGCTGCCGAGTCCAGCCGTGGCAGCGCGCTGTCGGTGAGCGTCAGGATGCGCCGTCGGCTGGACAGCTCCGGTAGCACCGACCTCGCGAAGTACGACGCGACCGCGACCTTGCCCGTGTAGAACGGCCGGTCCGGCGCCACCGGGCCGGCGTCCAGGGCGGCCGAGGCGACCTCCGCCTGCCGCAGCAGCAACCAGCCCACCAGCAGGTCACCGATGCTCATCAGCAGTCGTACGGTGTGGTGCCCGACCAGGTGGAGCCGGGTCGGGTCCTCCCGCGCGGAGAGCGCTAGGCCGGCCATCGTGCCCACCATGTCCTCGACGTCGGACACGGCGGTGCGCAGCAACTCCCGTTCCTCCTTGAGCCGGCCGTCACCGCGGTCGGTCGCGGCGAACCTCGTCATCTCGGTCAACAGATGCTGCAGCGCCTGACAGTTGTCCCGAAGGATCTTGCGGAAGAAGAGGTCCATCGACTGGATGCCGGTCGTGCCCTCGTAGAGCGAGTCGACCCGCGAGTCGCGCAGGTACTGCTCCAGCGGGTGGTCGGTCAGGTAGCCCGAGCCGCCGAACACCTGTAGGGCCTGCGACAGTTGCTCGTGCGCCCGTTCGGCGCTGACCCCCTTCACGACCGGCAGCAGCAGTTCGTGGATCCGCCGACACAGGTCGGCGTCCGGGCCGGGCCCGGCCATTCGGTCCTCGAAGTCGGCGGCGAGCAGGTACAGCGCCCGTAACCCCTCGGCGTACGCCTTCTGCGTCAGGAGCAGACGCCGCACGTCGGGATGCTCCACGATGGGCACCGGCGCACCGGCCGGCGTGGTGGGCGCGAGAGCGGCACCCTGACGGCGGTCCCGGGCGTAACCGAGGGCCTGGAGGTAGCCGGTGGAGAGCGTGCTGATGGCCTTGACACCAACGGTCATCCGGGCCCAGGAGATGATGTGGAACATCTGCGCGATGCCGTCGTGCTCGTCGCCGAGCAGCCAACCCTCGGCCGGTACGCCGTGCTGCCCGAAGGCCAGCTCGCAGGTGGCGGAGCCGCGTAGGCCCAGCTTGTCCTCCAGTCTGGTGGCGAAGACGCCGTTGCGCGCCCCGATGTCGCCCGATCGCGAGTCGAACCGGAACTTGGGCACGACGAAGACGCTCAGGCCCTTACTACCCGGCCGGGAGGCCACACCGGGCCCCTCGGGTCGGGCCAGCACGATGTGCAGGATGTTCTCGCTCAGGTCGTGCTCGCCGCCGGTGATGAAGCGCTTGACCCCGGACAGGTGCCACGACCCGTCCTCCTGGCGCACCGCCCTGGTTCGGATGGCTCCGACATCCGAACCGGCATCCGCTTCGGTGATCGCCATCGTGGCGGTCCAGTGCCGGTCGATCACGTGCCGCGCCCACCGCCGTTGCTCGTCGTCACCCAGCCGGTGCAGGAACGCCGCGCCGTTCGGGCCGGTGCTGAAGTAGAGGTAGAGCGCCGGATTGGCGCCGACGAGCAGTTCGACCGCGGCCCAACGGACGGTCGAAGGCAGGCCGGGGCCGTCCAGGTGGTCCGGCAGTAGCAGGTTGCCCCAGCCTCCGTCGAGCAGTGCGCGGTAGGAGGCGGCCAGCGCCGCCGGCACCCGGACGGTGTGCGTCTCGGCGTCGAAGTCGGGGGGCTGCCGGTCGGCCTCGCGGAACGACTCCGCCACGGGGCCGGTCGCCAGCGTGTCCACCTCGTGCAGCAGGCGGCGGATGGTGTCCCGGTCGAGGTCGTCCGCGTTCTCGGACATCTCGACCAGGTTGAACTCCAGGTCGCGCAGGTTGCTCCGGAAATGGTTCATCCGATCGTTACCGGCCCTTCCGGAAGTAGCCGAAGGCGAGGTCTTTGACACCGACCAGAACGGAGATCTCCTCGGGCTTGTCGGCGAAGAACTCGTCGCAGGCGCGTTTGGGGCCGGCGAAGCCGGAGAAGGCATGGGGGTTGCGGGTGAGGTCGCAGTAGTCGTCGATGACCAGGATGGCGTCCGGCGACATCCTGGGATAGATGTGCTCGAGACTCACCAGCGTGGACTCGTAGTAGTCGGCGTCCAGATAGCCGAAGCAGATGCGGTCCGGAAGTTGGTCGGGCATGGTCTGGTCGAACCAGCCCTGGTGGGTTTGCGGCAGCGGCAGATGCCACTGCTCGAAGGTGCGGCGGAGGTCGTCGACGGTCACCGCCAGTGCGCCGCGGTGCAGGAATGTGTCGTGCTCGCTCGGCTCGGGCAGGCCCTCGAACGAGTCGTACAGGTGCAGCGAGCGGTCCGGGGCGAAGTGGTTGATCACCTGCTGCAACAGCACGCTCGTCCGGCCCTCGTTGCATCCGGCCTCGATCACGTCGCCCGGCACCTGCTGGACGAGGACGCTGGACAGCGCCCAGTAGATGTTGACCAGGCGGTCGACGTCGCCCATCTCCACGTTGTCGGCGGCGAGGCGCAGGATCACGTCGTTGTGCACGTCAGCTCCGGTTCGGTCGGTCGGTCAGGCCAGGTGGGTCAGTTCGTCGGCAATCTGTACGGCCATCGCCAGGGTCATGTGCCGGTACCAGCCGCGCCAGCTGCGGACCTCGTACCAGCCCAACCGGATCTCGTTCCGGGTCTGGCGCCAGCGCCGTTCGACGAGCCGCAGCTCGTCGACGCCGCGCACCAGGTCGGCATCGGTGACGGGTCGGCCCGCCCTGGCGTGGTACACCGTCCGGATGCTCTGCTCGGTCGTCTGGCTCCGGTGGGCCGGCAGCCGGCTGGGCAGGGCCGCCGAGCGCCGGCTGTACCACGGCTGGCGGACCGCCTGGACCTGCTCGTGCTCCGCCGGGCGGGCGTCGGGCGTGCCCACCGGGTCCGGGCCGCCCGGAAAGGTCTCTATCGCCACGTACGGGATCCGCCGGTCGCGTAACACGCCGGACAGGGCGCGCTCGTCCACCCGCTCGAGCGAGAGGTACACCTGTTGCGGACGGAAGCCGGCGTCGAGGGCCCTGTGGATCATGCCGCTGGCGATTTCGGACTTGCTCTTGTAGGCCAGCGTGGGCGGCGCACCGGCGAGCGCCAGCCGGTTGCGGTTCGACGCCCAGGACAGTGGGACGTAGAGGTTGGCGTCGATCAGGAACTGGTTGCCGTCGGGAGCCACCGCCAGCAGAAAGAGGGCGTTCTGGCAGCTGAGGTGCCGTCTGCTCTCGACGCTGAACTGGTGCTCCACGGCGACCGCGCGGTTGCCCTTCTTCGGAAAGGTCGCCTCGACCACGCAGAGGGCCCCGCACTCGCCGACCCTGGACCGCACGATCTCGCAGAGTCGGTCGCGCACCTCGGCGCAGTCCCAGTGGGCCGTGGCCAGCAGTCGCTGCGTCCCGTCCGAGCGGGTGACCCGCTGGTGACCCGGGGCGTTGCGTCGGCCCAACGGCTGGTCCTCGCTGATGCCCGCGAGGCCGAGCATGTAGCCAAGTGCCCGCTCTCGGGGTTCGGCTCGGGAAAAGGCACCGCTGATCCGTTCGTGGAGCAAGCGGAGGTTGCCCTCCACGGAATTGGAGATGTCCGGCAATTGGTCGTGTGTGTCGTTTGTCGATGGCTCTGTGGCCATCACAGTGCTACGCATTCTGGTTCCCTCCGACCTGTCCCCCGTCGAGGGTCGGTTGTGGCCCCGGTAACGTTGAAGCCGAACGGTATCGCGATAGTCAGTGTCAGTGCCGCGATCCAGGGTAGCGGATGTCGAACGGTTGGGAGGTGCAAAGTTTTTGATGTCGGCGATTACGGAAATTGACCATTTTGACGCCGTCGACAATGCGGTGGTGGTCCATTGCGGCGTGGCTGTCCACACCGTCGGGGCAGGTATGGTGGACTACGGCAGCTCGTGGGGACTGCGGCGGTCCGAGAATGGGCGCAGGGCCGCCAGCCGACGGTTTTCCCGTCGTCGCGGGGCCGCGCGGGGCTGCCGTGGTCCGCTCAACCGGCGCCGGACCCACATCACTCCGGCCAGGGCGACGACGGCGACGTCGTAGCCGAACCACCGCAGCAACCGCTCCTGCCGCTCGGCGCGGAGCACGCAGTCGGCGTAGGGTGTCGTGGAGTGGGCCACCATGGTGTAGAGGGGTACGACACGTTCGCCCAGCCAGCGGTGCAGCCAGTGGATGACGGTCCGTCGGGCGGCGACCAGATCCTGCCGCGCCGACTCCCGCATCTCGGTGAAGTTGTCCAGTGACAGCCGCGCCAACGCCTCGTTGCTCGGCAGGCGCAGCGCCTGATAGCCGGCGAAGGCGGCAGCCCGGTCGGTGTGCTCGGCCAGGCAGCGGTCGAGGACGAGGCAGTCCTCGAGGCCCGAGTTCATGCCCTGACCGTAGAAGGGAACGACCGTGTGGCAGGCGTCGCCGACCAGCACCACCGTGTCCCGGTAGTACCAATGCGAGGTCAGCATCGTCGGAAATGCCGCTACCTGGTGCGACAGGAACTGTTCCTCGAGATCGGGAACCAGCGCCGACACCTCGGGGAACGTCTCGTCGAAGTATCTGCGGACCTGCTCCGGCTCGCGCAGGCTGTCGAAGCCGTCGACTCCGGAGACCGGCAGCACGCACACCCCGTTGCAGGAGCCGTCCCGGTTGGGCAGCGCGAACATCATCCGGTCGCCGCGCGGCCAGACGTGCAACACGGTCGGGTCGAGACCCTCCTTGACGGTGATCTCCTTGTAGCGCCACGGCACGTGGTGCAGACGCAGGTCGGCGAACTCGGCGTGTTGGGCGTACCGGCGCACGGTGGAGTGGACACCGTCGGCCCCGACGACGAACTCGGCCGGGAAGCGACGCCGGGCGCCGCTGGCGACGTCCTCGCCCACGACCGTGGCCGTCCGACGGTCCACCTCGACACACCTGGTGTCGAAGTGGAACCGGATCCGCGGGTGGCGCGCGGCCGCCGCGGTCAACAGCTCGGTCAGACCGGCCCGGGACACCGAGTGCAGCACCTGCTGTGCGTTGTCGCCGTAGGGCAGGATGTTGACCGCGCCGTCGGGCCGGTGCACCGCGCGGGCGCGCAGCGGGATGCACAGGGTGGTCAGCACCTGCTCCTCCAGGCCCACCGCCCGCAGCGCCCGCAGACCGCGTTCGGACAGGGTGAGGTTGATCGAGCGCAGGCCCGCCCGTGTGGTGGTGCGCGGGTCGGGCCGGGCCTCGACGATGTCGACCTGCCAGCCCCGCCGGGCGAGGAGGATGCCCAGGAAGGGTCCGGTCAGCCCGGCGCCGACGATCACCAGCCGACCCGGGCCTGCCGACGCGCCGCTCACCGGGATGTCCGGGCGGTGCGGACGGCACGGATCGGCGCGTCGGCGGCGAGGAACGGCATCATCGGCGGGACCTCGGATCGCGGCAGCCGCAACTCGAGCACGCCCGGCCGGTCGTCCCCCCACGCGCGGTACTCGGCGAGCCGGGCCGCCAGCTGTGTCGCCGAACCCGCCGTGCCGGTCCACAGCTCGTCCGCGGTGCCGCAGGCGCGTGCCAGCGCCACGAGGTCCGGTGGTCGGTACCGCGACGCCTCGATCCGACCGTCGAACATCAGCCGTTGGCGGGACACGCACATGCCGTGCCCGAGGTTGTTGAACACCACGTAGAGGATCGGCAGCCGCAGCTCGACAGCGGTGTGCAGCTCCACGCCGTTCATGAGGAAGGCGCCGTCGCCGACCACGACCATCGTCCGGCCACGCGCGGCGCCCAGCTGGACACCGACGGCCCCCGGCACCGAGTAGCCCATCCCGCCCATGCCGAACGCGATGTACGAGGTCGCGCCGGGCGGCAGGGTCATCCAGTGCGCGGCGTACGCACCGCAGTTGCCCGCATCCGTCACGACGCGGTCGCCCGGTCGCAGGTACGCCTCCAGCAGGGCGACCGCCTCACTCGCCAGCAGCGGGTCGGCGGGGACGTCGTCGGCCTCCGCCGCGATCTCCAACTGCGGAGCGAACTCCGACCGTTCGTACCGTCCCGGGTCCGGCGCGGTGAACGGCCGCTCGTCGAGCAACTGGCCCAGCGCGGCGAAGGTCAGCCCGACGTCCGCCTCGATCACGAGACTGGACGGAAAGACCTTCCGCGCGATCGAGCCGTCCCACGTCACGACGGCGATCCGCTCTGCCGGCACCTCGGTCAGCGGGCCGCGGTAGGGGGCGGCAAGGTCCGAGCCGGCCACCAGCACGAGGTCCGCCCGCGAGGCGTAGTGATGGACCGAGGGGTGCCCGCATGCGCCGAAGGTGCCGAGGTCCAGCGGGTCGTCGGAGGGAAGGTCGCCGCGGTTGGAGAGCAGGGCCGCCATCGGGATACGGGCGCGCCGGGCGACGTCGACCACCATGCCCCCGGACGCCGCGGTACGCGTCTGCGGACCCAGGATCAGCATCGGCCGCCGGGCCGCCCGGAGCGCCTCGAACAGGGTGCGTACGCTGCCCGGATCCGGCTCCAGCCGGGGTGCGAAGCCGGCGGGTTCCGCCGGCCAGGTCGCGGGCGGTGGCGGTGCCGGCCGCTCGAACACATCCCGTGGGATCAGCAGCGCGACCGGACCCGGCCGGTGCGACACGGCCGCTGTGACCGCCGCACCGAGGTGGGTCCAGAACTCGCTCGGATCGTCGACGCGTCCGGTGTACTTGGTGACCGCGCCGAGCAGGGCGGCCGCGTCGACCGTGCCGGGGCGCCCGGTCGACTCCTGAAACGAGCCGAGCCCGTCCAGGGCCGCCGGTGGCTGCCCCACGACGGCCAGCACCGGTATTCCGTCGGCCAACGACTCGGCCAGACCGACCGTCAGGTTCATCATCGCGCCGCCCGAGGTCGAGCAGCAGACGCCGAGCGTGCGGTGGGCGCGGGCGCGGCCGTCGGCCATGAAGGCGGCACCGTCCTCGCGCTTGGCCAGGACCGAGGTGAGGCGGTCACCGCCACGGCGGTGGACGGCGTCATGCAGGTGCTCGATGTTCGCGCCGCTGATCCCGAACAGGTAGCGGATGTTCCAATCGCACAGCACGTCGACCAGGGCTTCGGCGACCGTGCGTGGTGCCCGGCCGCCGTCGGCTGTCACGGCCGCCATCGCACTGCCGCCGCCGCGGCCAGGTCCCCGGCGTGCGCGAAACCCGCGATCACCACGAGCGCGCCCGGTGCGAGGGCACCGTCCTCGATGGCGTGTGACAGCGTGATCGGCGCGCCCGCACCGAAGAGGTTGCCGTACCGGTCGAACGTGTCGAGGTGCCGGCCGGGTGGCAGTTGCAGAGCCTCCGCCCAGTTGCGCAGGAACATCCGGTTGGGCTGGTTGGTGACCAGGACGTCGATGTCGCTGGTCGGCGTGCCGAGCCGCCGGCACAGGTTGCCGACCACCTCGGGAACGAGTTGGTTGCCACGGCTGATGATCCGCGCGATGCTGGCCTCGGTGAAGCGGACGTTGAGCTGACCCACCCCGGGCTGCCAGTACTTGCGTCCGTCGGAGAGTTCGATCTGCATGTCCGGGGCGGCCTCCGGGCGGTTGACCACCTCGATGTCGAGCACCGGCGACTCGCCGGACGCGGTCACGTACGCCACGCACGCGCCGTCGCCGGGGATGGCGGACGGCGGGTTGCGCACGTTGTCGGGTTGGGTGAAGACCGGGCCCGCGCAGTTCTGGACGTTGCACAGGATCGCCGACCGGGCGGAGGTGGTCGTGAGCAGCATCTGCGCCATCTTGAGCATCACGACGAACGAGGCGCACCCGCCGTTGTGCACGTCGAAGACCCACTGCGGGCGGGCGCCGAGGCGGTGGGCGAGGGAGGCGCCGGCGCCGGCGTGCGGCAAGTCGGGCAGCAGGACGTTGGTCAGGACGACGTCCACCTGGCGGGCTTCGTGGCCCAGCCGGTCGAAGAGCGGGGCGGCCGCACGTTCGAGCATGTCGACGGCGCTCTCGTCCACGCTGGCCAGGTGCCGGTGGCGCGGTGGCCGGAACATCGGCAGGTCCCAGTTGAGCCGGGCGTCGTCGGCGATGCGGGCGGCGTAGAACTCCGTACCGACCGGTTCGCCGGGAAGATACCGTCCGATGTCGATCAGGCTGATCCCGGTCATAACGCGCCGAGCTGCTCGACCGGAGCCGGCGCTTGCCGTCCGTGCCGGTACTCCAGGATCGCCTTGAGGTTGGCGAGCTCGACCGCGTGGCCCGCGTAGAACAGGCCCCACATGTCGCCCACCCAGATCCGGTCGGGGCTCGGGGCGAGTTCCGGGTACGGGTTGCGGTCGTAATTGCGGTGGTGGCAGTTCGTCCAGGTCAGCACCGTGCCGGGGCGGCCGAGCACCTCCTGGGCGTCGAACAGCCGGATGAGGTAGATCATCCAGAGGTCCCGGCCCTGGTCCCAGGCGCACCGGAAATCCAGCGTGCGGGCCTGCTCGTTGATGTCCACCCGCATGAAGATCTTGGTGTCGTCGGCGAGGGTGTCCACCCCGACGAACAATCCTGGTTCGTCGGTCTCGTCGAAACCCCGTGTGCTGTACGTCCACTCATTAAGATTTTGAATGTCGGACAGATATGAGAAAACCGCGTCGATCGGGACATCGAGGTGGTCCTGGACGGTGCAGAACTGTCCGTAGACCTGCTCGTGGGGATAGACGGCGCGGGTCATGTCCGCGCCGATGGCGAAAGCCATCTCGCGACTGGTCGTCTCGCATCTGATGAGACTGGGAATTTCCTTGAGATCGGTGTTCTGCTCGCCCACCTGACACCCTCCCCCGGTGCGGCTGTGTCGGTACGGTGGTCCAGAGAAGCACAGAGAAGCAGCTGGCGCAATGATGTCATCAGCTAATTACGCAGTTGCTGGTAAGTGCGGAATTGCGCACTGGCGCAGCGTTTCAATTGCGGTTTTAGGGGTCTTGCGGCGTCGGTTCGGCCTGTGCGAGCATGCGGTGATTTCATTTGTGACCACCTCTTGCATGGATAAACGTCGGGGGAGATGCCGTGTCCATAACGGTGCAAGACGTCGTCGATCTGATCAGCGCCAAGTTGGGTGGGCGGGCCGGGCCGACCGTCGACGGGCAGAGCGTGCTGCGTGACCTCGGGCTGTCGAGCCTCGAAATCGCGGACATGGTCTACAGCCTGGAAGATCAGTTAGGTGTCGAGTTCGACCCGGCGGAGGCTGCCGATGTCCTTACGGTCGCCGACCTGGTGCAGCTCGCCAACGCCGCGGCGCTGACAAGCACGGAGTCGTAGGATGCCCTCCGGCAGTGTCCTCTATTCCGGTGCCACCGCGAGTGCCATTCAGCAGCACTACGACGCCTCCAACGAGTTCTTCGCGCTCTGGCTCGACGAGGGGCTGACGTACTCGTGCGCGCGGTGGGAACCCGGGGACACGCTCGAGGCCGCGCAGGTGCGCAAGTTGGACCTGCTGCTCGACCTGGCCCGGGCGCGCGGCGCGGGTCGGCTACTCGACGTGGGGTGCGGCTGGGGCAGCCTGCTGCGGCGGGCGACCGGGGCGTACGACGTGCGCGAGGCCGTCGGCCTGACGCTGAGCCCCAACCAGGCGCGCTGGTCGACCGAGCGGGGCCTGCCCGCCGGGGTGGAGATCCGGCTGGAGAACTGGGTCGACCACCAGCCCGCCGAGCCGTACGGCGCCATCGTCTCGATCGGCGCCTTCGAGCACTTCGCCCGGTTCGGGCTCGCGCCCGCCGAGCGTCTCGAGGCGTACCGGCGATTCTTCCGCTTCTGCCGTCAGGCGCTTCCACCGGGCGGCCGGCTGGTGGTGCAGACCAACATCAAGGGCAACAACAACCGACTCGACCGCGCGACCGTCCGGGAGATGATGTTCATCATCGAGAGCATCTTCCCGCAGTCCGAGATGCCGAGGATGTCGGAGCTGGTGGCAGCGAGCGAGACCCTGTTCGAGGTTCTCTCGGTCCGTAACGACGGTCCGGACTACATCCGCACGCTGACCGAGTGGTCGCGCCGGCTGCGGCACCGCCGCGACGACGCCGTCGCCCTGGTCGGCGAGCGGATGGTGGCGGACTACGAGCACTACCTGGCCGCCGCCGCCCGCCACTTCGAGCGCCGTCATCTCGGGCTCGCCCGGGTCGTGTACGAGGCGGTCTGAGCATGGGTGAGACGGTGACGGCGCCGGCCCGCCGTAGTCGCATCTTCTGGCAGGACGGCAGCGCCGAGGCCGCCGGCCCGCCGCTGACCGAATCGGTGGACTGCGACGTCTGCATCATCGGCGGTGGCTTCACCGGCCTGTGGACGGCCTACTTCCTGCGGCAGACGGACCCGTCGCTGCGGATCTGCGTACTCGACAGCGGCCTGGCTGGTGGTGCCGCGTCGGGCACCGCCGACGGCTTCGTCACCCCGACCATCGGCAAGGACCTGGAGCAGATCGTCCGAGGCCACGGGCGGCAGGCGGCGGCGGCCGCCTGTGACGCGGTCGGCCGCTCCATTCTGGAGATCGGTCGCTTCACCCGACGACACCGGGTCGCCGCGGACTACCAGGCCAAGAACTACCTGATGGTGGCGACCACCGCGGTGCAGGCCAGCCGGCTCCGACGCAACCGCGACCTGACCGCGTCCCTCGGCGCACGGTTCGAGACGACTCTGCTGGACGCCGCGCAGGCCCGGCAGCGGATCGGTTCGCCCGCGATCCAGGCCGCGATCGTGACCGGCGGGGCCACGGTCGACCCGTTCGCGCTCGCCCGCGGCTTACTCGCGACGATCCGCGGGCAGGGCGTGCGGGTCTACGAGCAGACCCCGGCCCGGCACGTGGACCGGACGGCGGACGGATACCGGGTGACGACGCCGCAGGCGCGGGTCGACGCGCACCGGGTGGTCCTGGCCACCAGCGCGTTCCAACACCGGTTACCCGGCTTCCGACGGCAGGTGCTGCCGGTGTGGAGCTATGCGATGGTGAGCGAGCCGCTGAGCACGGAGCAACTAGACCGGTTGGTCTGGCCCCGCCGGGAGGGGCTGGTGGAGGCGAAGAGCTTCCTCGTCTGCGGTCGACTCACCGCCGACAACCGGCTGCTCTGGGGCGGGGGCATGGCTCGCTACCACCTGGGCCGCGACATGGGCGCCGGCCGGGTCGACGACCGGCGGGTCTTCACCGACCTCCGCCGATCCTTCGACAGATACTTCCCGATGTGGCACGACGTGCGGTTCAGCCACACCTACGGGGGCTGTGTCGACATCACCCGCGATCTCGTACCGCACTTCGGCACCGCCGCGCCCGGTCTGCTGTACGGCTACGGCTACTGCGGCAACGGCATCGCCGCCAGTCACCTCGGTGGGAAGGTCCTCTGCGACCTCGTCCTCGGGCGGGACACGGAGCTGACCAGGCTGTTCTTCGTCGACGGACGGGAGCCGGCGTTTCCACCCGAGCCGCTGACCTTCCTCGGCGTCCGTGCGGCCAGCCGGTTGATCGAGTTTCAGGAGCGGCTGCGGTGACCGCCGGTACGATCCTGCTGACCGGCGCCGCCGGGGTGGTGGGCCGGGCCCTGCTCGCCGAGCTGACCGACCAGCCGGTCATCTGCCTGGTGCACCGCGGCCGGATCCCGCCGGGACCGTACGAGATCGTCACCGGTGACCTGACCCGGCCGCAGCTCGGCCTGCCGCCCGCGGAGTACGACCGGCTCGCCGCGCGGGTCGACACGGTCGTCCACTCCGCGGCGCTGACCGAGTGGGGCCGGCCGGAAGCGGAGTACGAGGCGGTGAACGTCGAGGGCACCCGCCAGGTGATCGAGTTCGCCGCGTCCGCCGACGCCTCGGTGCACTTCATCAGCACGGCCTTCTGCGCCGCACTGGACCGGGGCGGGCCGACACCACTGCGCGCGGAAAACGTGACGACCAACTACGTCCGCGCCAAGCGGGCGGGTGAGTTGCTGCTCGCCGGCTCCGGCCTGGCGTACTCGATCTACCGGCCGACCAACCTCGTCGGTCACTCGCGCACCGGTTGGACGAGCAGGGCGCAGATCGTGCAACTGGTCGCCGACTGGATCGGGCGGGGGCGAGCCACCCTGTTCCCGGCTCATCCCGGCAACCTGGTCGACGTCGTCGCACAGGATCTGCTGGCCCGGTCCGTCCGGGTCGCCATCGAACGCGGTGAGACGGGCCGCGAGCTGTGGCTCACGTACGGCAAGCGGGCGATGACCGTCGAGCAGGCGGTCCGGATCCTGGTCGACCACGCTCACGCGCGCGGCCGGCCGATCCGGGCACCTCGCATCGTCACGCCAGCGGAGATCGATCCGGCAGAGATCGCGGCGATGAGCCCCAACGCCCAGCTGTTCATGCGGGTCCTCGGCGATGTCAGCGAGGTGACCGCGGCCTGCGGGGGAGCGCTTCCGAGCTCTATGGCCTGGTTGGTCGAGCACTACGGGCTGCCCGACGTATCGGATGTGGAGGCTTTTCAATGCAGTCTGCGGGCGGCGAGCGGATGACCACCGACCAGTCGTCTCCATCCCGCGACCTCACCTCGATGGTCGCCCTGGTGACCGGTGCCAGTCGGGGAGTCGGCAAGGGCATCGCCATCGAACTCGGCGCGGCCGGCGCCACGGTGATTGTGACCGGCCGCAGCAGCCGGGCGGATGACGCGACGACCGAGGGGCTGCCCGGCACGGTCGAGGAGACTGCCGACCTCGTCTCGGCGGCCGGTGGTACGGGCGTCGCCGTGCGCTGCGACCACTTCGACGACACCCAGGTGGCCAGTCTCTTCGACCGGGTCGGACAGGAGTACGGGCGCCTGGATCTGCTGGTCAACAATGCCTGGGCCGGCTACGAGCGATCGACGCAGGTCCGCTTCGACGCGCCCTTCTGGAAGCAGCCCATGTGGCGCTACGACCTGTTCGCGGCGTCGCTGCGGGCCCAGTACCTGGCCGGTCAGCACGCCGCGACGTTGATGACGGCCGCGGGCCGCGGCCTCATCGTCTCGATCAGCTACACCGACGGTGACACCTACCTCGGTCAGGTTGCCTACGACACCTGCAAGTTCGCCGCCAACCGGCAGGGCTACGGCATGGCGAGGGAGCTGCGGCGGCACGGCGTGAGCGTGGTCAACCTCCTGCCGGGCTTCGTGCGTACCGAACGCGTCGAGGCGGCCTGGTCGATGCTCGGCGAGGAGCCCGCGAAGGTCCTGCACACCCCGGCCTACGTGGGCCGGGCGGTCGTCGCGCTGGCCGCGGACCCGGAGGTGATCCGTCACTCCGGGCACACCCTGCCTGTCGGCGAACTGGCCGTGCACTACGGCTTCACCGACGTCGACGGTCGGCAGCCGCCGCCGTTCCGCCTCGAGGGCGCGATGTCGCTGGCCACCCGCATGGATCGTCTCAACAGGGTGGCAGCCGGCCCCGGTGAGGCCGGCAGCCGTCCGGAAGGAGCCCGAACGTGAACGGCAGAGAGCACCGCTGGTTCATCCTGGTTGCGTCGGTGATCCCGCTGCTGGGCGTCGGGGTCGCGATGGCGCTGCTGTGGAACCGCGTATTCGGTTGGTCGGACGTGGTCGCCCTGGTCGTGCTCTACACGATCTGCGGTCTGGGCGTCTCCATGGGCTACCACCGGCTGCTGGCGCACCGCGCCTTCGAAACGCCCCGACCGGTCCGGTACGCCCTGGCGGTCGCCGGAGCGATGGCCGGGCAGGGACCGCCGATCATCTGGGTCGCCCACCACCGGCGTCACCACCGGGTCTCCGACCGTCCCGGCGACCCGCACAGCCCACACCTGGACTTCGACCCCGGGTTCCGCGGCCTGCTGGCCGGTCTGTGGCACGCCCACCTCGGCTGGCTCTTCGACAGTCGGCTCGAGTCCGATCCGATCCGGTACTGCCCGGACCTGGTCCGGGAGAGGCCGATGCGCTGGATCAGCGGGCACTTCCTGGCGATCGTGCTCGCCGGCCTGCTCCTCCCGGGGCTGATCGGTCTGGCGGTGGCGGGTACCCTCACGGCCTTCCTCACCGGGGTCCTCTGGGGCGGCCTGGTCCGACTGTTCCTGGTCAACCAGTTCACCTACGCGGTCAACTCGGTGGGTCACTACTTCGGGCGTCGCACGTTCCCCACCGCGGACGAGTCGCGCAACGTGGCCTGGCTGGCGTTGCCCTCGTTGGGCGAGGCCTGGCACAACAACCACCACGCCTTCCCGCGCTCCGCCCGGCACGGGTTGCGGTGGTGGCAGATCGACCTGACCGCCATGACCATCTGGACGCTGGAGCGGGTGGGGCTGGCCTCGAAGGTCGTTCGCATCGACCCGGCCAAGATGACCGTGCGCCAGCGTGGCGGCAGCCTGGTCGCGGCCGCCGCCGGGGCGTCGGCGTTCCCGGTCGCACCCGACCTGCCGCTGGCCTACCGTCCGGCGGATCGGCCGGCGGCTGCCACGGATGTGGAGTGACCGCGTGCGCCAGAGCCTCTGGGACATGCTGGCCACCGGCCAGCCACGACGGTCGCTGCACACCTGGGCCGACGGCGGGTACGTAGAGACGCCCTGGCACGTGGTGATCGCGCGGGCCCACACCGCCGCCAGCGTCCTGAGTACGCTCGGCGTAGGCCCCGGCGTGCGGGTGGCGGGCATCCTGACCAACCGCACCAGCAGCATCGTCGGTCTGCTCGGGGCGTGGCTGACCGGCGCCGTGGTGGCCTCCCTGCCGTTGCCCAGCCGTGGCGCCGACCCGGGGGAGTACCCCACCCAACTGGCCGGTATCACTGCGGACCTGGATGCCCGTCTGCTGCTGCTCGACGACGAACTGCGCCCGCTCGGGCTGGACCGGCTCGCCACGCGTGTGCCGCTGCGCAGCTGGGACTCACTGACCGGTGAGTCGGGGCGCCGGACCGAGCCGGCCCTGCCCCGGCCGGACGACGAGTGCTTCATCCAGTTCTCCTCGGGCAGCACCGGGCGGCCCAAGGGCTGCGTCCTCAGTGCCCGATCGGTGGCCCGGCAGATCGGCATGATCCGTCGCATGTCGGCCTCGGGCGTCGGCCGCGAGCGGGTCGCGTCCTGGCTGCCGCTCTCGCACGACATGGGCATCTTCGGCTGCCTGCTGTACTCGCTCGCGTACGACTTCGAGTTCTTCCTGTCCACCCCGGAGCGCTTCACGCTCTCGCCGCGCAGCTGGTTCCGTGACCTCGCCGAGCACCGCATCACGCTGACCGCCGGCACCAGCACCGGCCTGCACCTGGCGACGCGGGCGCAGGGTGCCGGGCGGCTGCCCCGGCCGCTGGCGCTGCGGGCCTGCGTGCTCGGTGCCGAACGCATCGACCACGAGGTGCTGCGCGGGGCGGTACGGACGTTTGGCCCCGACGGGCTGCGGATGAGCCACTTCATGCCGGCGTACGGCCTCGCCGAGGCGACCCTGGCCGTCACCGCCTGCCCGCCGTCGGAGCCGCCGAAGACGATGACACTGGATGCGGTCCGGCTGGCCGACGGCGAGGTGGTGGTCACGGCACCGGGCAACGATCGCGCGACGACGGTGGTGTCGTGTGGGCGGCCGTGCGAGGGGGTCTCCGTCAGTACCACCGAGCCGGGTCGGCTCTCGGAGATCGTCGTGGCGTCGCCGTCGCTCGCCGAGGGCTATTTCGCCGATCCGGTGCTCACCCGCGAGCGGTTCGACGGTGGCCGGCTGCTTACCGGTGACCTGGGCTTCCTGGCCGACGGCGAACTCTACGTGGTCGGCCGGATGGACGACCTGCTGTCGGTGGGTGGGCGCAAGGTGCACGCCCGGGAGCTGGAGGCCGCGGTCGACGCGCTCGGACTGCTCCGGCAGGGCTGCTCGGTGGTGCTGGACCTTCCCGGGGCGCCCGCCGAGCTGGTTCTGCTGGCCGAGCTGCGGCGGCGCACCGACGACGTGCAGCGCACCGCGCTGGAGGCGGCCACGGCGGTCCGCGCCAAGGGTGGGGTCGTCCTGGCCAGATGCTTCTTCGTGGAACGGAATACGCTGCCGCGTACGCCGAGTGGAAAGATCCAGCGGTTCCGGGCGCGCTGGTTGCTGCAACGGCGCCGGCTCGCCATTGTGGCGACGATTGACGTCAACGGAAATCGGGCCGGAAAGGTTTCTCCAATTCTGATACCGTCAACCAGGTCGCGGAAAGGAGCCGAACTTGACGACGTCGACTGAGCAGCAATCAGATGGCTACACATTCATGGTCGTCGCCCACCGGGCGATGGTTCGTGATCTTCAACAGATCGGTGACGCTGCACGCGCACTGGCGACTCGGCCCGCGCCGCAGCAGGCGCAGGCCCTGCGCGAGTACGCGACAAAGGTGCTCGCGCTGATCGAGCACCACCACGAGGGCGAGGACGAGTCGCTCTGGCCCATGCTCACCGCCCGCGGCGCGTCCCCGGAGGCCATCGCCCTGCTGACGACCGAGCACGACGGGTTGGCCGGGCAGGTGGCCGAGGTGCAGCGGCTGCTCGCCGTCGCGCGCGACGACGGCTCGGGGTTCGCCGACCTCGCGGACGCCACGGTGCAGCTGCGCGAGTCGCTTCTCGTGCACACCCGCGACGAGGAGCGTGAGCTGGCCGGTCGACTCAGGCCGGTGCTCGGCGAGAAGGAGTGGAAGACGTTCCAGCGCGCGATGGTCAAGTCGGCCCCGCGCTGGACGCTGGCCTTCATGCCGCCGTGGTTGGCTTCGGCGGCTGAGCCGGGTGAGCGCGGGGCGATGCCGGCCCCGCCGGTGGCCTGGCTGATGCGGGGTCGGCTGCGACGGCAACGGCAGGCCGCGTTCGGCGAGGCCGCCTGAGTCGCCCGCGGGCGGCGGCCTCAGATCGTCCAGGCGTGCAGCAGCGCGTCCAGGTGTGCCCTCACCCGGGCCGGGTCCGCCGGGCGAGGGTCCACCAACTGGCCGAAGAGGAAACCCTCCAGGCCCGCCATCAGGCCGGGGGCGGCGGCCGCCGGGTCCGGCGCGCCGAGGGCCGCCAGTAACGGCTGAGCCATGCCGGCGAAGACCGCTCGCCACCGCTGCACCTCCGGCTGCAGGTCGGGGTTGCGGGCGGCGTGCAGGAACAACTCGTACCGGGCGAGCAGGTCGGCGCGATCGGCGATGAGCCGCTGCAGGTGGTGAACGAGCAGGTCACGCAGGGCCTGAGGGTCCCCGCTGACGGCATCGACGTCCCGCCCGCCCAGGTAGACCGCGAGGGTGCGCTGCTCCCGTTCGCCGAGTCGGCGCAGCACCGCGAGCAGCAGTTCGCGCCGGGTCCGGAAGTGGTAGGTGGTAGCGCCGTGCGCGAAACCGGCGCGTTCCTCGACGGCACGGTGCGACAACGCGGCGAGGCCGCGCTCCGCGATCACCGCAATGGCGCAGTCGAGCAGGTGCAGCCGTACCGAGGACATTAAATACTCTCCAGTGCTGGCGTGCGATTTTTCCTCCAGCCGTAGAAATCCTCCTACAGCTGGAGTAAATTGTCTGCCGTGGTGGCCGCGATTCTAGCGCGGCCACCGCTTCGCTCGATCACCGCGCGGCCCTGCCGAGGGTGAGCGATGAGACAAGGGGCGACGATGACGAGCAACCTTTCGCGCGACCGCGCGTCCACGCGCGAGGCGCTCAGCGCCGGGCGGCTGGCGCTGTTGCTGGCGATCACGTGTGGCACCCAGCTCCTGGTGATCTTCGACGAGACGGTCGTCAACCTCGCCCTGCCCACGATCCGTGAGGCGTTTGGGTTCTCCACCCCGTCGCTGGCCTGGGTGGTCGACGCGTACATGTTGATGTTTGGGGGTTTCCTGCTGCTCGGGGGCCGCTGCGCGGACCTGTTCGGTCGCCGGCGGGTGTTCCTCGCCGGCCTGGCCGTCTTCACGGCGGCCTCGCTGGCGGCCGGCCTCGCCCGGTCCTCGGAGGTGCTGGTGCTCTCCCGCGGCGTGCAGGGCTTCGGCGCCGCGCTGCTGAGCCCGGCGGCGCTGAGCATCCTGGTCAGCGCCCTGCCCGACGCCGGGCAGCGGGCCCGTGCGCTCGGTGTCTGGGGTGGCCTGTCCGGCATCGCCGGCACCACCGGGGTGTTCCTCGGCGGGGTCATCACCGACACCCTCGGCTGGCGCTGGATCTTCCTGCTCAACGTGGGGATCGGCGTGCTGCTCGCCGCCCTGGTGCCGACCCTTCGCCTACGCGAGGGCGGCGACCGGCCGGTCAGCCGGCGACTCGACGGCGTCGGCGCCGCTCTGGTCACGGCCGGGCTGCTGCTGCTTGTCTTCTCGGTGCTCGGCACGGCACACCGCCCCTGGTCGGACTGGCGCACCCTGGTGGGTCTGACCCTCGGTGGCCTGTTGCTGCTGATCTTCTTCGGGTGGGAGCGGCGGGTGCCCGACCCGCTGGTACGGCTGGATCTGCTGACCGGCCGGCAACCGGTCCTGACCAACACGCTCGTGCTGCTGACCGCCGCCTCGCTCTACTCCATCTTCTTCTTCCTCACCCTCTTCATGCAGCTGGTGCACGGCTGGTCGCCGCTGCGCTCCGGGTTGTCCTGGATGCCGTTCGGTCTCGCCACGGCCGTTTTCGCCGGTCTGGCGGTCCAGCTCACGCCCCGCTTCGGTGCCCGCAACCTGATGGTGGTCGGCCTGCTCCTGATCATCACCGGCCAGACCCTCCTGCTGGGCGTCGACGCGACGGACGCCTACGCGTCCGGCTTGCTGCCCTCCCTGCTGCTGACCGGCGCCGGCTTTGGCCTGGTGCTGGTCCCGGTGTTGGTGGCCGCGGTCAGCGGGGTGCCGCGCGAGCACAGCGGCACGGCCGCGGCGATCCTCAACACGGGCCAGCAGGTCGGCGGCGCGGTGGGTCTCGCGCTCGTCGTCACCGTCGCCAACAGTCGCCTGGAGGACCGCGTCGCGGCGGGCGCGCCACCTCCCGAAGCGATGCTGGCCGCCCTGCGCGTCGGCTTCGCGGCGGCCGCGCTGCTCGCCGGGCTCAGCGTCCTGGTGGCGCTGGGACTGCCACGGATCCGCGAGAAGGCCGACCTGGGGGCGATCCACGGTGGCTGACCCGGTGACGCCCCGGCCCCGACTGGCGACTCGGATGGCCGGCGCACCCGAGTCCGCGATCGGCTCGGTGCTGCGTCTGGGCGACCGGACCGACGCCAT
This sequence comes from Micromonospora sp. NPDC005220, assembly GCF_040607895.1. Classification (NCBI taxonomy): domain Bacteria; kingdom Bacillati; phylum Actinomycetota; class Actinomycetes; order Micromonosporales; family Micromonosporaceae; genus Micromonospora; species Micromonospora sp. NPDC005220. The sequence continues at coordinate 18,830 of NZ_JBEXHP010000034.1, read as the reverse complement.
CTCCCTGGCCGGCGGCCTGCCGGCCAGCGAGGCCCTGATCGCCGCCGAGGTGGCCGCCGCCATGTCGGAGGTGCTCGCCGGCGCGGCGAACGGCCTGCAATACGGCGAGACCAACGGCCTGCCGGAGTTGCGCGAGTGGCTCGGCCGGCGGCTGCTCACCGAGCGGGGCATCGCCGCCGACGCCGGCGGCATCACCGTCACCCACGGCTCCCAGCAGGCCATCGATCTGGTCTGCAAGGTCCTGCTCGACCCGGGCGACGTCGTGGTCGTCGACCGACCCAGCTACCTCGGCGCCCTGCAGGTCTTCCGGCTGTTTCAGGCCGACCTGCGTCAGGTGCCGCTGGCCGCGGACCCGGACCTGGCAGCGCTGGAGGAGGCGCTGCGGGCGGGCCTGCGCCCCCGCCTGCTGTACCTGGTGCCCAGCTTCGCCAACCCCACCGGAGCCACCCTCGGCGACGGGCAACGGCGGCGCCTCGCCGGCCTCGCCGAGCGGTTCGACTTCGTGGTCGTCGAGGACGACGCGTACGGCGATCTGTGGCTGGACGACGGTGGCGCGCCCGGGCCGGCGATCGCCAGCCACACCGACCGAGCCATCCACCTCGGCAGTCTGTCGAAGGTGCTCTCGCCCGGCATCCGGGTCGGTTACCTGCACGCGCCCGCCACGCTGCGGCAGCCGCTGCGGTTGGTGCGCCAGGCCAGTGACCTGGGCAACTCCGACCTCCTGCAGCGGGCGGTGCTGATCCTGCTGACCCGTGACGGCTACCTCGACGACCGGCTGGGCAGCCTTCGGGCGCGGTACCGCCACCGGCGCGACGCCCTCGCGACGGCGCTGCGCCAGCACCTGCCGGACGCCGAGTTCACAGTGCCGGCTGGCGGTTTCTTCCTCTGGGCCGGCTTCGCTCCCGGAGTGGACGCGGGTGACCTGTTGCCCTCCGCCCTGGCGCAGGGTGTCTCGTTCGTCCCCGGCGAGCACTTCTACGTCTCCACCCCGGACCGCGCGATGGCCCGGTTGTCCTTCTCCGGCCTCCCGCCAGAGCGGGCCGATACCGCCGCCCGTCGGCTGGCCGGCGCGCTCGCCGCTCGACCCCGCCCGAGCGCGGCGGTGACCGTGTCCCGCTGAGCCGGCGAGCGCCCGGTACCCTCGGATGGTGTCTGCCACCTCCTCCTCCACCGCCAGCTCGGCGTACCCGGAACCGCGCCGCGACCGGGAGCCGTCGACCGCTCCCGAGGGCCGCCGTGTCGCCCTGCTGACCCTGGGCTGTGCCCGCAACGAGGTCGACTCGGAGGAGCTGGCCGCCCGCCTGCACGCCGACGGCTGGCAGGTGACCACCGACGGCGAGGGCGCCGACGTGGTGGTCGTCAACACCTGCGGTTTCGTGGAGAAGGCCAAGCAGGACTCGATCCAGACCCTGCTCGCCGCCGCCGGAACGGGCGCCAAGGTGGTCGCCGCGGGCTGCATGGCCGAGCGGTACGGCCGGGAGTTGGCCGACAGCCTGCCCGAGGCGCAGGCGGTGCTGAGCTTCGACGACTACCCGGACATCGCCGCCCGGCTGAACGCCGTCGTCGCCGGTGAGCAGATCACCGCGCACACTCCACGGGACCGGCGCGAGCTGCTGCCGCTGACGCCGGTGCAGCGCCGCGACAGCGCGGTGTCGTTGCCCGGCCACGGCACGGTGACCCGCACCGTCGTCGACACCGACGAGCACACCCCGGCACACCTGCGCCAGGTGCTGCGCCGACGGCTCGACACCGGCCCGGTGGCCTCGCTGAAGCTGGCCAGCGGCTGCGACCGGCGCTGCGCGTTCTGTGCCATCCCCGCGTTCCGTGGGGCTTTCGTCTCGCGTACGCCGGACGAGCTGCTCGCCGAGGCGGAGTGGCTGGCCAAGTCCGGCGTACGGGAGCTGGTGCTGGTCAGCGAGAACTCCACCTCGTACGGAAAGGACCTGGGTGACCCGCGCGCCCTGGAGAAGCTTCTGCCGCAGCTCGCCGCGGTGACCGGCATCGTCCGGGTACGGGTGAGCTACCTTCAGCCGGCCGAGACCCGGCCGGGGCTGGTCGAGGCGATCGCCACCACCCCGGGCGTGGCGCCGTACTTCGACCTGTCGTTCCAGCACTCCAGCGAGCCGGTGCTGCGCCGGATGCGGCGTTTCGGCTCCACCGACCGGTTCCTGGAGCTGCTGGCGAGTGCCCGCGCCCTGGCTCCGGACGCCGGCGCCCGGAGCAACTTCATCGTCGGTTTCCCCGGCGAGACCCGCGCCGACGTCGACGAGCTGGTCCGGTTCCTGACCGAGGCCCGGCTCGACGCGATCGGCATGTTCGACTACAGCGACGAGGACGGCACCGAAGCCGCCGGCCTGCCCGGCAAGGTCTCCGCCGCGACGATCAAGCGGCGCTACGACCGGCTCAGCGCCCTCGCCGACGAGCTCTGCTCGCAGCGGGCCGAGGACCGGCTCGGCTCGACCGTCGAGGTGCTTGTCGACTCGATCGAGGACGGTGTGGTGGAGGGCCGGGCCGCCCACCAGGCGCCGGAGGTGGACGGTTCGACCACCCTGGTCGCCCCGGCCGAGGGTGGGGTCGACCTGGCCGCGCTGCGCCCGGGCGATCTGGTACGCGCAACGGTGACCGGCACCGAAGGAGTGGACCTGCTCGCGGTGCCGGATGAGATGATCTCGGCGGCGCCCGGCGCGGCACGGTGACGGCGGGCCCGAGCGGAGCGGGGGACCCAGGTGGTGCGGTGCCGGGAACGCCACGGCGGCCCGAGCGGAGTGCGGCGGTGACCGGGGCGACGGAGTCGGCGCCGGGCCGGGTGGTGGCCGTGGTGCCCGTCGTCAACGCGGCCAACGCGCTGACCGCCCTGCGGCTGGTGCTGGTGCCGGTCTTCGCCGCCTCGGTGATCATGTCGGGGATGACCCACGCCGGTTGGCGGATGGCGGCCTGCCTGATCTTCGCGGTGGCCTCGGCGACCGACCTGGTGGACGGCTGGATCGCCCGCCGCTTCGGGTTGGTCACCTCGGTCGGCAAGGTGGCCGACCCGATCGCCGACAAGGCGCTCACCGGCGCGGCCCTGGTGCTGCTCTCCTGGTACGACCAGCTGCCCTGGTGGGTGACCGCGCTGATCCTGGTCCGCGAGCTGGGCATCACCGGGCTGCGGTTCTGGGTGATCCGGCACGGCGTGATCGCCGCCAGCCGAGGCGGCAAGGTCAAGACCGCGCTCCAGATCCTGGCCATCGCCTGGTACCTCTGGCCGATGCCGGCCGCGCTCGCCGCCGTCGGCCCCTGGATCATGGCTGCCGCCGTCCTGGTGACGGTCGCCACCGGCTTCGACTACATAGCCCAAGCCCTCCGCCTCCGCCGCCCCCGCTGAGTGCTGGGGTGGGTGGTGCTGGGGTGGACGGGGTTGAGGTGGGCAGTGCGGCGGCGGGGGTCGTGCACCGGCTGGCCGAGCGGCATCAGACACTGGCCACCGTCGAATCGCTCACCGGCGGGTCGCTGGCCGCCTCGATCGTGAACATCGCCGGGGTCAGCGGGATCTACCGGGGTGGCCTCGTGGTGTACGCCACCGAGCTGAAGGCGACCCTGGCTGGCGTACCCGCTGACCTGCTGTCCGAGCGGGGGCCGGTGGACCCGGAGGTGGCGGCGGCGCTCGCCGAGGGTGGCCGGCAGCGCCTCGGCGCGGACTGGGGGCTGGCCACCACCGGGGTCGCCGGCCCCGAGCCGCAGGACGGCAAGCCCGTGGGCCTCGTCTACGTCGCGGTCGCCGGCCCGAACGGCGGCGCGGTCCGCCAGCTCGATCTGGGCGGCGGGCGGGACCAGGTCCGGGCGGCGGCGGTGGTCGAAGCGCTGCGGCTGCTCGCCGAGCGGCTGGTTGAGGCGACACCGTGAACGCCACGGCCAGAACCCCGCAGGCCCGGCCGGAACTGCTGCCGGGACCATTCGGCGCGGGGCGCACATGGGCGGCGCCGGGCCCCGGTGCGGCCGTCCCGGCGAACCGACGGGCGGGGCGGGATGTCGGCCGGGCCCGCAACGGGTACGGTTGCGGGAAGGCTCCGACGTTCGGGGTCGGCGCGGTTCGCCGCGACCGGCTGCCCAGCGCCGGGCGCGAGGTATCCCTCAGGGGGAGGTGCGATGATCCTGCTACGCCGGGTGATCGGTGACGCACTGCGAGCGCGCCGGCAGGGGCAGCAGCGCACGCTGCGTGAGGTCTCCACCGCCGCCAACGTCAGCCTCGGCTACCTCTCCGAGATCGAGCGGGGGCACAAGGAGCCGTCGAGCGAGCTGCTCGCCGCGATCTGCGACGCCCTCGGCGCCCGCCTGTCCGAGCTGCTGCGTGAGGTGAGCGACACCGTGGCGCTCGCCGAGCAGATGCCCGGGGTGCTCGTCTCGATGCAGGACGAGCCGGCCGACGCCGCGCCCAAGAGCACCAACCGGGGTGTCCGGCAGGTCACCTCCGACGGCACTGTCGCTGTCTCGGTCCGCCAGGACTCGCCGCTCAAGGCCACGCTGCGCAGCACCCGGGTCCGCCCGACCGAGCGCGACCGGGACGTGGTCTGCGCCGCCTGAGTCGCCGATCCGCTTGACCATGGGCGGGCTGGCCCCGGCCGCGTAGGGTTGCTCGCAGGAGCCGCCGGTGCTGTCGACCGCCCGGTACGGATGCCTCTTTGGCGTTCGGCTGGGACGATGGAGGCCGGCCGGTCACGGTCGGTCGGTTCAACCGGCCCGGCCGTGGTGCAGCGACGCTACTGAGGGGATACCACGGAGATGGCGAACCCGTTCGTCAAGGGTTGGAACTACCTGATGGCGCTCTTCGGTGCGAAAATCGACGAGCATGCCGACCCCAAGGTGCAGATCCAGCAGGCCATCGAGGATGCCCAGCGGCAGCACCAGGCGCTGGTTCAGCAGGCTGCCGCGGTGATCGGCAACCAGCGTCAGCTGGAGATGAAGCTGTCCCGGCAGATGTCCGAGGTCGAGCGGTTGCAGGGCAACGCCCGGCAGGCCCTGGTGCTGTCCGACCAGGCCCGGGCCAAGGGCGACGAGGCCGAGGCCGTGCGGTTCGAGCAGTCCGCGCAGACGCTGGCCAGCCAGCTCGTCTCCGCCGAGCAGGCCACCGAGGACCTGAAGACCCTGCACGACCAGGCGCTGGGTGCCGCCGCCCAGGCCCGCCGTGCGGTCGAGAACAACTCGATGATCCTCCAGCAGAAGCTCGCCGAGCGCACCAAGCTGCTCAGTCAGCTGGAGCAGGCCAAGATGCAGGAGACGGTGGCCCGCTCGCTGGAGTCGATGTCGTCGCTGACCGCGCCGGGCACCACCCCGTCGCTGGACGAGGTACGCGATCGCATCGAGCGGCGGTACGCCAACGCGATGGGTCGCGCCGAACTGGCCGGCAACTCCGTCGAGGGCCGTATGTTGGAAATTCAGAAGGCCACTATCGATTCGGCCGGCTCGGCCCGGCTGGAGCAGATCCGGTCCAGCATGGCGGGGGAGCAGCTCGGCGGCGCGGCCCAGCGACCGGCCGTGCCGCAGGCTGAGAAGACTGGCCCGGCCAACGACCCGACGGCCGCCGCCCGACTGGACGAGCTGCGCGCCAGCATGGCTCGCGAGCGGGGCACCGGCGACCCGACCGCCGCCGGCTGAACGACCGGACCGAGGAGGTCAGGGTGGCAGACGAGCGGACACGGTATTTCCGGAGGCTGGGCCGGCTGCGCCGGTCGGCCCGACGGTGGAGCGTGCTGGCCGGTGGGCTCGGCGGCGCGGCGGTGGTGCTGACTCCGTACGCCGGCCTTGGTCTGCCCGACGCGGCCTGGGCCGGCGCCGCGGGCAGTGCGGTGGCGCTCGCCGCCTGGCGCTGGATCGACGTGCGGGCGCTGGCCGCCCAGCCGGCGCCCCCCGCGCTGGAGCCCGCCGAGGCGGCTGCGCGTTCGCGGGCCCGGTTGGTCGCCGCCGTCGAGCGGCTGCCGGTCGGCCCGGGGGTGCTGGCCGAGGTGCGCCGGGTCCGTTCCCGGATCGCGCTGCGTGGCACCAGCGCGGGGGAGCAGTGGGCCCGACTGGACCGGGCGGCGCTCACCCTGGCCGGGATGGCCCCCCGTCTCACCGGGCTGGCCGAGCCGGCGGTGCTGGAGGCTGCCGCCGCCGACCGTTCGCTGCGTGACCTGGCCGCCAGGGTGGCCAGCGTGGAACGCGCGTTGCGGCTGGCCCCGGCCGACGCCCGGCCGCCGCTGGCCGAGGCGCACGCCGCACTGAACGCTCAGCTGGAGGGCGGGGTGGCGGCGTACGAACGGCTGGTGGTCGCCGCCGCTGGCTATCTGGCCGAGGACGCCCGACCGGAGACCGCCCACCCGGCCGCCGACCGGCTCACCGAGGCGACCGACCTGCTGCACGGGGTGGCCGGCGCCCTTGCCGAGCTACGGGCCGTCGGCACCCCGCTGCGCGCGCCGACGCGCTGACGGCGCACCCGAGACCGCCCGTCCGAAAGCTGACGGCGCACGGCCCCGAGCACCGCCCGCTCGACGCGCAGCGCACGCCCCGGGGCCGCCCGGCGACCCCGCGCGGGTCACGGTGGTGTCGTCACCACGACCGGCCCGGTGAACGGCGAGGTGCCAACGACGTTGAACGACCGGATCCGGTAGTGGTAGGTCACGCCCCGGGCCAGCCCCGTATTGGTGAAGCCGCGACCGGTCACCGTGAAGGTGGCCACCTCGTGGTCGAAGGCCGGGTCGAGCGCCCGCTGCACGGTGAAACCGGACCCCGGACCGCCGGGTGTGCTCGCCGCCCAGGCCAGGGTCACCGTCGCGGTGTCCGGCCCCGGTGCGCTGGCGGCGGCGCTCACGTCGGTGGGGGTGCCCGGCGCGGGTGGCGAGGTCACCGTGGCGACCGTCGACCACGCCGAGGCGGCGCCCAGGTAGGTGGTCCGCACCCGGTAGTAGTACGTGGTGTCCGGCGCGACGGTCGTGTCCAGGTGGTTGTCGCCGACCCCGATCGCCGTGGTGCCCGGGCCGCTGGTGAACGTCGGGTTGGTGGCCCGTTGCACGTCGATGCCGGTGGCGAACGACCGGTTCGTCCAGCGCAGCGCCACCCGTAACGGTGGGGCCGGCGGGAGCGTCGCGACCAGGCCGCTCGGCGCGGCGAGGTGCACCGAGGCGGGCACCCCGTTGGACCAGGCGGAGTAGCTGACCGCGTTCTCCGCCCGGATCCGGTAGTGGTAGGTCACCCCGGGGGTGACTGTCGCGTCGGTGTAGCGGGTGGCGGCGGCCGCGACGGTGATCGTGGTGACCTCACCGCCGAAGGTCGCGTCGGTGGCCCGTTGCAGCAGGTGGCTGGTGGCGGGCGGTCGCCCGCCGTTGCTGGTCCAGGCCAGCGCGATCGCGGGCAGGGCGGTGGCCGAGCCGGGCACCGGTGTGGCGGTCAGCCCGGTCGGCGCCTTCGGCGCCACCCGCAGCACCAGCGGTCGGCTCATCCCGCCGTCGCGGTGCCCGGCGAGCTGGCTGTGCCAGCGATACTCCCAACCCAGGTTGACGAGTTGGTTGACCACCGTGGCGGGTCGGCCGTCGGCCGGGCTGACCGGCGTTGAGCCGGTCCGCGCGCCGGCCGGGCGACAGGGGTCGAGCAGCCGGACGCTGTCACCCAGCTTGAACGGCAGCGCCGGCGCGACCGGGCGCAACGCCACCACCACGTCCTCCCGGGGGTTGACCCGGACGATTCCCTTCCAGCCCAGCTCGTTGCCGTGCGGGAGGCGCAGCGTGCCGTCCCAGCCAACCCGGTTGATCACCTGGAGGTCGCAGCCGCCGACCTGCACCGGTTCGGTCTGCCGGACGTTGCCGCTGATCCGCCAGAGCTGCGTGCCGTCGGTGGGGGCGCCCACCGGCACGGCGGGGTCGGTGGCGAACAGGACCTCGGTGACCGGGTCGGTGGCACCGAGCGGCAACGTCGTCGGGTTGAGCGGCCCGGCGTGCGGATGTCCGACGCCGAGCCGGCCCGCCAGTCGGCCGTGGTCCGGCTCGAAGATCTGCTGTACGGCCTTGACCGTGATCGGTAGTGTCACCGGGCCGGTGTTTGCGGTCGGCGTGAACGTCACAGTGCTGGCGTGCACCGGCACCGTCGTCTGCGCCGCGGTCCGGGTCCCGAACGCCCTGTCGTACGCCGGCTGCGGGACGATCGGCGCGCGCTGGCTGGCCGCGTACGCCAGGGGTAGCCGTTCGCGCAGCCGGTTCAGGTCGTACGGCGGGGCCGGCGCCCCGGTGACCCGGAACTGGAGCAGGGTGCGGGTGTTCGGGCCGTACCCCGGTTCGGTCCGGGGCGGGCCGCCCTCGGCGCTGCGGTCCGGGGCGTCGGTGTGCTGGTCGTAGCGGGGATCGAAGCCGGGCAGCGGGGCCGGGGCGTCGTTGTACAGGATCAGCGTGCTACCCGGTGGCACGGCGGAGAAGTCGACAAGCACGTCGGCCCGTTCGCCCGGAGCGAGCAGCACTGTGTGCCCGTCGACGTTCAGCACGGTCGGGTCGAGTCGGTCGTAGCGGTAGCCGATCGGTCGGTTCGGCAGCACCACCGGCGCCGGCAGGAGGCCGGCCTCGTTGCCGATCTGGATGAACTCCGGTCCGGCCGCGCGCGGGTCCGGCACGCCGCCGTCGCGTCCGTCGATCGGCCACCCGGCCGGACGGTCCGCCGCGCGTGCGGCGGGCACCATCGGCACCTCACCGGCGTCGGGGTCGGCGAGCGCCCCGTCGGCCGTCCACATCGCCGCGTCGGAGCAGGCGCGGTAGAGCTGGAGGTTGAGGCTGCGGTCCAGGCAGGCGTTGAGGATCCGGAACCGGTACGCGCGCGGCCGCACGTCCAGGTACGGGTAGGCGACGCCGTTGACGAGCGGGGTGTCGCCGTACGCCTCGGGGACGGCCGAGGGGTGCGGTACGCCGGGGCTCAGCGGCGGCTCGTCCGGCGCGCCGACCGGGTCGTGGTACGGGTTCGGCACCCACCCGTCGGCGCGGCCGTGGTCCGGGGCGGAGGTGTGGGACCACGGGCCGTAGTCCCACCGGCCGGTCCGGTTGCGTCCGCCGGTCCGGTACGGGTTCTGCCGGGGTTGGTAGACGTGCGGGTGCCAGAGGCTGCCCCGGGCGCCCCAGCGTTCCCGGTCCCAGGTCGGGTCCTCGGCGGCGAGTTGGGTGTCGTCCGGGACGAACGTCTTGTCCTCGATGACCAGCGGCAGCTGGTCCGCCGGTAGCACCGCGTCGGCGACGAGCTGGTCCTCGGCCGGGTCGGTGAGCAGGTAGAGGGCGAGCTGTCCGCCGTAGACGGTGAGCCGGGCCAGGCCGAGGGTGTTGTCGTGGAACCACAGCAGCCGGCCGCTCTGCTCGTTCGGGAAGTAGAGAGTGGTGGCCCCGGCGCCGGGCTGCGGCATGTCCGGCACGTGGGCCAGCCCGGGCCCGGTCGGGTACGGGGTGATCTCCCCGGCCGGGGTGATCCACTGCCCGGGGTTGCCCGCGCTGGTCCAGCCGGTCTGCGCCCCGGCCAGGTGCAGCACGGCCCGGTTCTGCGGGTACGGTGCCGGCCCGTCCAGTGGGCCGAGGCCGGCCCCCTCGATGGTGTCGTCGACCGGCAGGAACAGCTCGCCGGCCCGACCGGTGGGGAGCTGGTTGATGAACTTCACCCGGACCGGTCGACCCCGACGGGCGAGGATCATCGGCCCGAGGTGCCAGGGCCGTTCCGGGGGCACCACCGTGTTGTGCCCGGCCGGGTCGGTGCCCAGGTTGAGCTGCCGGTAGCCGCGCAGCCGGGTGGCCGGCAGGTCCCGGTGCAGCCGCTGGGCGTACTCCTGGAGGCCGATCTCGTAGTAGTCGCAGCCCGGGTAGCTGATCGTGTCCGGCGCGGCCACCGGCAGCTGGCTGCCGAGGTCGCCGCGGCCCTGCTGGCCGGGGAGGGGAAGCGGGTCGACGAACTTGCGCAGCCCGGTCCCGGCTGCCACCTGCCCGTCGGGGTCACGGGTCGGGCGGGGGCTGTGGGCGAAGTTCGGCACCGGGCCGAAGTAGCGGGGTACGACGGCCGGGTCCAGGCTCGGCGTCGACGTGGCCTCCTCGGTGGTGCGCGCGGCCGGCACGGACGCCACCCGGCCGTTGGCGCTGGCGTCGGTGTCGCGGGGGGTCCGCTCGAAGAAGGTGGAGCGGAGTCTGCGGAACATCGCCATGACTCTCCCCGGTTCGGGGGCGCGAGGTCGGCCACCCCGGCGTGGGGACCCCGGCACTCTGCTGACGGTCGGTGAGCGCTCAACCGCAGCATGCGACTCCGGCGGCCAGTTAGGAATTACCCAATCGTCCGTTTCTGCGATGGGTTTCGTTCGACCAGAGCCTGGTCAGCCGGATGGCGGCGGAACCGGGTGGTCGGGCTGGCACACCGGGCACCAGTAGGTGACCCGTTCGCCCAGCTCCTCCTTGCGGATGGCGGTGCCGCAGCGGCGGCAGGGCTGGGCGCGGCGGCCGTACACGTAGCTGGTCTGCCCCCGGTGCAGCGAGCCGGTGCTGCTCTGCGTCCACCGACCACGGTTGGCGGCGAGCAGCCGCTGCGCGAGAGCCACCAGGCCCGGCAGGTCGGGCACCCGGCCGACCGGCGTCCACGGTGACACGCCGCGCAGGAACAGCACCTCGCACTTGTAGAGGTTGCCCACGCCGGCCAGGTTGCGCTGGTCGAGCAGCGCCTCACCGATGGTCTGCTCCGGGTGGTCGGCGAGCCGACGGACCGCCTCGGCCGGGTCCCAGTCCGAGCCGAGCAGGTCGGGGCCGAGGTGGCCGACCAGGTGCTCCTCTGTTGCGGTCGGCACCAGGGTCAGCTCGTGCAGGTGGTAGCCGACCGCGACCGCGCCGGGGCTGCGCAGCACGACCCGGATCAGGTGTGCGGGTCGGCCGCTCCAGCGTTCCCCCGGGGCGTACGCCCGCCAGGCGCCGTCCATCCGCAGGTGGGAGTGCAGGGTCCAGTGTTCTTCGCTCGGGGCGCTGAGCCGCAGCAGCAGGTGCTTGCCCCGGCTGGCCGACTCGCGGACGGTCCAGCCGGTGAGGTCCGTGGTGGCCAGCTGTGGGACCCGGAAGTCACTGCCGGTGATCCGCGCGCCGGCCAGCGCGCGGTGCAGCACGCGCGCGGTGTTCCAGACGGTGTCGCCTTCGGGCACCCTGCCATCCTCCCTCTTTCGAGCACGATTCGCATGTGTCGTTATTTGTACACAGGTTCCTCACCATCTCCTGATATGCGAAGGTCGGGGGGTCCTGCAGCGCGGTCGCCGAGGGGATGCTGCTGACGGCTCCCCGCACCCTCGCCCGACCGGCCACCCGGGTCCGCGCCGAGATCAGCGCCGCGGTCCCCGCCGGGGCGACAGTGGAGGCGCAGGTCCGCGGCTGGCGGGCCGCCTGCTGGACGGAGTGGCGGGCGGCCACCGTCGGCGCGGTCTTCGACCGGCCGGTCACCCGGGTGCAGACCCGGGTGGTGCTCACCGCCCCCGATGGTGGCGCCACCGCGACGGTACGGGACGTGCGGCTCACCGCCGACGCGAACGCCGCCGTGTCCGCCGCCACGCCCGGCCGCACCTACCGGGTGTACGCCACCCGCATCGACCTGGCCGACGGCACCTTCTGGGACGGGTTGCGGCTGACCACCAACGCCCCGCGCTCGCCCCGTCGGGCAACCCGGCAACGTCAGGGGCGCTCGTCGGGGCGAGCCGCGCGCACCATGTCCTGGTAACGCGGGTGGCTGGCACCGTAGACGGCGTAGTTGAGACGGGCGTGCGTGAGGCTCAGGTCGCCGTTGGGACCACCCCGGACGGCGTCGGCGTCGGCGTCGGTCTGGCCGTCGTCGGTCCAGAAACAGACGGGGCAGGTCCCCCCGCCGGTCCGAGACGCACAGCAGGGACAGCCCACAGGAACCACATGCTCACCCACCGGAGAAGCATTCCACAGTCGAACATCAGCCCGAAACCCGCAGGAGGTCTCCCGAAGATGCCGCGAGGAGGTCCGCGGCCCGCCCGCCGTTGACCGCGACCGCGACCAGACCGGCCGAGTCGACGTACGCCACCAGGCCACCGGCCGGGGCGTCGCCGAAGGTCCGCCCGTGCACCGCCGTAAGGGCTGGCGCCGTTCCCGGCGGACCCACCCGAAGCATGGCCGGCAGCGGATCGAGCAGCTCGGCCGGTGCGGCCAGTTGGACGTTGCCGAAGTGGTCCACGGTCAGCACCTCGGCGGTGAAGCCCTCGGCGTCCCGGGTCACCGTCGGGGTCGGTAGCCGCACCAGCCCGGCCGGGTCGACAGCTGGGCCCGCCTCGGCGAGCGGCGCGCCGAGCGCCAGCCGGGCCGCCACCGGCGCGAAGACGTCCCGGCCGTGGAACGTGTCGGACACCCGGGCGGCCAGCCAGCGCGGTTCGGTCAGCTCGACCGCCTCGGTCACCCCACCGAGCGCGGCGGCGGCGTCCAGCAGCAACCCGTTGTCCGGGCCGACCAGCAACCCGCCCGGGGTGGCCAGCGCGACTCCCCGCCGGGCGGTGCCCACGCCCGGATCGACCACCGCCACGTGCACTCCCACCGGCAGGTACGGCACGGCCTGCGCCAGCACGGCGGCGCCCCGCCGGACGTCCCCCGGCGGCACCAGGTGGGTCACGTCGATCACCCGGGCGGCCGGCGCGATCCGGGCGACGACCCCGTGGCAGGCGGCCACGAAGCCGTCGGTGAGGCCGTAGTCGGTGGTCAGCGAGATCCAGGGCACGGCGGACATGCCCGCAGGCTAGTGGAACCGGGTGTGCTGGCGGATACGGGACAGCGCAGTGGCCGACCGGCCCCTCCCGCCGGCCGATGACGTTGGGCAGACTGCCCTGGTGACAACTCGGAACCTGCAGGCAGTCGGAACCCTGCTGGTCGCCGTCGCCCTCAGCGCCGGCTGTGGCAGTGACGACGACGGCAGCCCGAACGCGACCCCAACCGCCTCGTCCGAGGCGGCCCCGCCCGCGTCGACGCCCCCGGCTTCGCCCAGTGTCGACGCCGCGACCTCGCCGTCCGCCGCCGCGCAGGGCGCCACGCAGGGCACCACGCAGCGGCGGCCGGCCAGCCCGCCGCCGGTGGTGCTGCCCAAGCGTCCGGCCACCGCCCCCGGGGCGAAGCAGGTCGTCGAGGCATTCCGGGCCGCCGGCCTGAAGGTGCCGCACCCCAAGGACCGCTCGGTCGACTGTGGGCCGGACGGCCTCGGCCTGGGCTGTTCCGAGCTGATCGCCACCGACGCCGTTACGGTCTACGTGTTCCCGGACGAGACCAGCGCCAGCGACATCGCCGAGACCTGGGGCAGCCAGTCGTACCAGCGTGGCGCGGTGGTGCTGAACTACCTGGAGGCGAAGACGCCGGCCGCCGACCGCCCGCGCTACGAGAAGGTCCTCGACGGCCTCCGCTGAGACGCCGGCGTGGCCGGGGGCGTTGCGTTCTCTTGACTGTGATGTCTGTGAGTCATCGTGATGACTCACAGACATCAGGCTCTGTGCGGGATTGGCCTCGGCGGGGCCTTGGCTGGCCGGTTGCGTATCGGGCGTCCGGAACTGGCGGGTCAGCCGCGCAGGCGTAGGCCGCGGGGGGTGGCCCGAAAGCCTGCGGTGGTCAGCGCGTCACGCAGCGGCGAGGAGTGCACCGCCTCGCCGTCGGCCCGCTCCACCGACATCGCGCCCAACGCCCCGGAGTGCACGGCGTCGGCGAGCGCCTTGCCGGCCGCGGCGAGCGTGTCGGTGTCGTCGGTGAAGGAGAGCAACGTTCGGCCGCCCCGTTCGACGTAGAGGACGAGGTCACCGCCGACCTGCACCACTAGGGCGCCCGCCTTGCGGCCGGCCCGGTGCCCGGTCGCCGGGGCGGCCCCGTCGCCGGAGTCGACCACCCGTTCCGGCCAGGGCAGCGCCGCGCCGTACGGGTTGGCCGGGTCGGTCGCGGCCAGCACGGTGGCCACCGCACCTCGGGCACCGTCGGTCGGCTCGGCCAGCGCGCGCAGCCGGTCCACCGCACCGGGTACGGCGAACTGCGCCGCGCCGAGCCCCTCGACGAAGTAACCCCGGCGGGCCGCGCCGCGCTCCTCCAGCGCCGACAGCACCGGGTAGACCGCCGAGAACCCGCCGACCACCTGCTCGGCCATCACCGCGCCCCGGGTGACCACCCCGTGCCGCTCCAGCAGCAGGTCGGCGAGCGCGGCGGCCCGCCGGGTCGGGTCGAGGTCCCGGTCCGGGAGACGTGACCAGCGGCCGGCGACCGTCGGCGGACCACCCCGGGTCGGCAGCGCCACCCGACCGGGCCGCCGGTAACGGGTGCGGGGCGCGGACGGCCGGGAGCGGTGGGCACCGCCGGCGCCGAGCACCGCGCGCAGCGGGGCGAGGGTGTCGTTGGTGAGGTGGCCCGCCCAGACCAGATCCCAGATCACCCCGGTCAGCGCGGCGTCGTCGGTCGAGCCGACCCGGTCGGCCAGCGGGCGGAAGAACAGCGCCTGCCCGTCGCCGAGCGCGTCGAGCACCGCGTCGTGCAGCGGGGTACGGGTCAACGCCTCGTCGGGCGGCGGAAGCAGCAGCGGCGCGGCGTCCGCGTACGCCAGGGTGACCCAGCCGTCACCCCCGGAGATCGCACCCGACCCCGCCCAGAGGACCTCCCCGCTCGCGCACAGCTCGTCGAGCTGGGCGGGGGAGTAGTCCGCGACCCGGGCGGGCAGCACCAACCGTTCCAGGGCGGACGCCGGCACCGCCGCGCCCTGCAATTGCTCCACGGTGGCGGCGAGCGCCTCCACACCCCGGGCGGACGAGCCGACCTGCTGCCAGCGGGGCAGGAACGTGGCGAGGGCCCGGGGCGGCACCGGCTCGATCTCCCGGCGCAGCGCCGCGAGCGAGCGGCGGCGCAGCATCCGCAGCACCTCGGCGTCGCACCACTGGGCGCCGGCGGAATCCGGCGTGAACTCTCCGGAGACCACCCGACCGGTGGCGCCGAGCCGGCGCAGCGTCTGCTCGACGACGAACACGCCGAGCCCGAACCGGGCCGCGCAGGTGGCCGCCGCGAACGGCCCGTGGGTGCGGGCGTAGCGGGCCACCAGATCACCGAGCGGATCGGCCACCGGGGCGAGGTACGCCTCGGCCACCCCCATCGGCAGCGCCACGCCGAGCGCGTCGCGCAGGCGGGCGGCGTCCTCGACGCCCACCCAGCGCTGCTCGCCCGCGATCCGGACCCGCAGCACCCGCCGGGTCGCCTCCAGCTCGCTGAGCCAGGTCTCCGGCACACCACGCTCGGTCAACTCGGCGTCGCTCAGGTCACCGAGCACCCGCAGCAGCTCGACGACGTCCTCGGCGTCGCGGGGCCGGCGCTGCTCGGTCAGCCAGCGCAGCTGCCGGTCGGTCTCGGTGAGCACCGCCGGGTCGAGCAACTCCCGCAGGTCGACCCGGCCGAGCAGCTCACCGAGGAGGGTGGAGTCGAGGGCGAGCGCGGCGGCGCGGCGCTCGGCGAGCGGGGCGTCGCCCTCGTAGAGGAACGCGCCGACGTAGCCGAAGAGCAGCGACCGCGCGAACGGGGACGGCGCGCTGGTCTCCACCTCGACCAGCCGCACCTTGCGGGTGGCCAGGTCGCGCATCAGCCCGGCCAGTGCCGGTTGGTCGAAGACGTCCTGGAGGCACTCCCGGGCAGCCTCCAGGGTGACCGGGAAGTCGGCGTACTCGCGGGCGACGTCGAGCAGTTGCGCGGCGCGTTGCCGTTGCTGCCAGAGTGGCTGGCGGCGGCGTGGGTCGCGGCGCGGCAGCAGCAGTGAGCGGGCGGCGCACTCCCGGAACCGGGCGGCGAAGAGAGCGGACGTGCCGACCGACTCCTCCACCAGCTGGGTGATCTCGTCCGGCTCGAAGACCACCACGTCGGCACCGGGGGGCTCGTCGGCGGTGTCCGGAAGTCGTACCACGATGCCGTCGTCGGAGGGCATCACCTGGGCGTCCACCCCGTACCGCTCGGCCAGCCGGCGGCCCACCGCGAGGGCCCACGGCCCGTTGACCCGGGCACCGAGCACGCTGTGCACGGCCAGCCGCCAGTCACCCAGCTCGTCGCGGAACCGTTCGACCACGACGGTGCGGTCGTCGGGCAGCGAGCGGGTGGCCTCCCGCTGCTCGCGCAGGTAGGCCATCAGGTTGCCGGCGGCCCAGTCGTCCAGCCCGCCGTCGCGCAGCGCGGCCAGGGCCGCCTCGTCGGTCTGTCGCAGCAGGGTGCGCACCCGGGCGCCGATGGCCCGGCCCAGCTCGACCGGGCGGCCCAGCTGGTCGCCCTTCCAGAACGGCATCCGGGCGGCCTGCCCGGGGGCGGGCGAGACCAGCACCCGGTCGGGGGTGATCTCCTCGATCCGCCAGGAGGAGGAGCCGAGCAGGAAGACGTCACCGACGCGGGACTCGTAGACCATCTCCTCGTCCAGCTCGCCGACCCGGGCGGCCCGCTCGGCGCCGGCCAGGAAGACCCCGAACAGGCCCCGGTCGGGGATGGTGCCGCCGCTGGTCACCGCGAGTCGCTGCGCGCCGGGGCGGCCGGTGAGCAGGTCGGTGGCGCGGTCCCAGACCAGTCGGGGGCGCAGCTCGGCGAAGGCGGTGGACGGGTAGCGGCCGGAGAGCATGTCCAGCACGGCGTGCAGTGCCGAGTCGGGCAGCTCGGCGAAGGGCGCGGCCCGGCGGACCAGCACGGCCAGGTCGCCGAGCGGCCACGGCTCCAGCGCCACCATCGCGACGATCTGCTGGGCCAGCACGTCCAGTGGGTTGCGCGGGTAGTGCAGCTCCTCGATCGCGCCGTCGATCATCCGCTCGGCGACCACCGCGCAGGAGAGCAGGTCACCGCGGTGCTTGGGGAAGACCACCCCACGGGAGATGGCGCCCACCTGGTGCCCGGCCCGGCCGACCCGTTGCAGCCCGGCGGCCACACTCGGCGGCGCCTCGATCTGCACCACCAGGTCGACCGCGCCCATGTCGATGCCCAGCTCCAGGCTGGAGGTGGCCACCACCGCCGGGAGCTGGCCGGACTTGAGCGCCTCCTCGATGTGCTTGCGCTCCTCCCGGGAGACGCTGCCGTGGTGGGCGCGGGCGATCACGGGTGCCGCGCCGGCGGCCGCACCGGACTGCGCCATCACCTCGGCCGGTGGCCGGTTGCGCACCGGACCGGCCGGGCCGCCCCAGCGCTGCGCGTCGCCGGCCGGGTCGGCGTCGCCCGCGGGCAACCCTTCCGGTACGCCGATCGCGTGCTCGCTCGACGCGGCGGCCACCGCCTCGGCGGCCAGCTCGTTGAGCCGGGCGCAGAGGCGCTCGGCGCTGCGGCGGGAGTTGGTGAAGACGATTGTCGAGCGGTGCTGCCCGATGAGGGTGAAGACCCGCTCCTCCACGGCCGGCCAGATCGACGCCCGACGTGGACCGGGGCCGCCGAGGTCGTCCTCCGGTGGCTGCTCCTGCTCGTCCAGGCGGGTCATGTCCTCCACCGGGACCTGCACGCTGACCTCGATGGTCTTCGGGGTGGCCGGCTGCACCACGTCGACCGGGCGGGCGCCGCCGAGGAACTGCGCGCAGGCGTCGATCGGCCGGACGGTGGCCGAGAGGCCGATGCGCTGCGCCGGGGCGGGCAGCAGCTCGTCGAGGCGTTCGAGGGAGAGGGCGAGGTGAGCGCCGCGTTTGCTGCCGGCCACCGCGTGCACCTCGTCGACGATCACCGTCTGGATGCCGCGCAGCGAATCGCGAGCCGCGGACGTGAGCAGCAGGAACAGCGACTCGGGCGTGGTGATGAGGATGTCGGGCGGGGTGCGGGCGAAGGCTCGCCGCTCGTCGGCGGGGGTGTCGCCGGTGCGCATGCCGACGGTGATGTCGGGCGGTGCGACGCCCAGTCGGGTGGCCGCCTGCCGGATGCCGGCCAGCGGGGCGCGCAGGTTGCGCTCCACGTCGACGGCGAGGGCCTTGAGCGGGCTGACGTAGAGCACGCGGCACCGCTGACGGGCCTCGGTCGGGGCCGGCTCGCGGGCCAGCCGGTCCAGTGACCAGAGGAAGGCCGCGAGCGTCTTGCCCGAGCCGGTGGGCGCCACCACGAGGGCGTTGCGGCCGGCGGCGACCGACCGCCACGCACCGGTCTGCGCGGCGGTGGGCGCGGCGAAGGCGTTGTCGAACCAGGCACGGGTGGCCGGGCCGAACCCGGCGAGCACCGCGCCGGCGTCTGCGTCTGCCCCGGTCACCGGTCCATCGTGCCCCGCCGGTCCGACATCGACGAACGAGCTCACGACGAAATGAGCCAGCAAAAGGCAAAAAGCGTTGAACGTGCGCTTAATACGTTAAGTCTCACTTAACTGCTTGCTTCTAAGGAGCAACATAAAGTAACTTCACTCGCAACGCGACCCGGGGTGAGGGGATTTGATGGCCGGCGAGCAGCGCACCGTCGAACCGGGCACTGACGTGTTGATTCGCAAGGTCGACAGCCACCTCGCCGCGCTCCGCGCCGGCCTGCACGGCCCCGAGCTCGAGCTCGCCGAAGGTCTCGCCCGCTGCCTGCGCGAGCTGGTCCTCTGCACCGCCCAGGCCAGCGCCGCCGACCGGGGTCAGGTCCGCGTCGCCGTCCACTACTTCGTGCTGCGTCGCGAGAGCCGCGGCCGCTTACTCCCGGTGCGGTCGCTGACCGCCGCCGAGCGCGTGGTCGATCGGGTCGCCCGCCAACTCGGCCGCCCCGACCTGCTGGCCGACCTCCGTCGCACCCGCCCCACCCCGGACGACGCCCAACCCCTCAACAACGCCCTCCTGCACTAACCCACCCCCCACCCCGCACGGTTGATCAAGAGGTTTGCGTCAAAAACGCGGGCGCGGATGACGCAAACCTCTT
>NZ_JBEXHP010000033.1:0-55643 GCF_040607895.1 Micromonospora sp. NPDC005220 | reverse complement strand
CGCTTTGCCACCGCCTGACCGCCGCGACGCCGCCCAGTCGACAGGCCGGACGACGTGTCACCCAACACCGCGAACGTTCGTGGTCACAGCACTAGGCGGGCGGTGGGGCGAGCCAATCCTTATCTCGCATGACGTCCAGCGCTTTGTGAACCTGGCCTGACGTGAACAGGCGGGCTTTGCGTTTGCTCCATCGACGTACCGCCGAAGTGATGTCGTCATCCGTTCGGCCGGAAGCCTCGGGCTGTGCTGCCACCCAGTGCACCGTCGCTAAAAGTTCCAGGGAGTTGCTTGACTCAAAACCGCTCGTCAACTCCATAACTCGATCGATGCGTTCGAGCGTTGCGTCCCTCTCGTCAAGGATCTCCCATGCCGCCTCCTTGGCGCCCGGAAGTAACCGGAAGGGCTCGCTGACTTCGATGCGTTGACTGCCGTCACCGAACCCCTCAAGGTAGTGCCCCTCAACATCTCTCAGGACGGCTCGTAGGTTGTCCGCGTAAGGACCGTAGAAGTTCCGCTCGTAGCGAAGTCCGAGATCTTCTCCAGCGGCCTGCAAGAAATACATTAGTTTCTGCACTGCGATGGGTGTAGCACCTTCTAATGCCATAAACGAATACCGTCGGATGACCTCGATCAGCGCTGCCCGCCCTGCCGTCATGCGTGGTTTCGGACCTGCAGTGTGCATATCGGCGGCCGTCGGTGCACCTGCCGGCGGGTAGATCCGAACGTCTACGTCACGGAGTGGTTCGAGTTTGGCACGGATGAGAGGCTCCACCTCTGCCCAATCCAAGCCTCCATGGCCACAGCCAAGCGGAGGGACAGCTATCGATTGAATCTGCTCCTGCTTGATCACCGCGACCAGATCGTCTAACCCCGCCTCGATGTCGGCGAGCTTGGAGCCTGCGCGCCAGTGCCGCTTAGTTGGAAAGTTTATGAGAATCCTCGGGCCATCGAGTTGGCCGGTGTGCCAAACATGCATGCGACCAATAGCTACATCGCCACGCTTTGCTGCAGACGCGTAGTCCTTGAACATGGCCGGGTAGGCGCGTTTGAACTGCAGTGCGATACCTTTACCCATGACGCCAATAGTGTTCACTGTATTCACCAGGGCTTCGACTGGAGCGTCGAGTAGGTTCCCATTCGCGACAGAGATCATTGGATCCTTCTCCATGTCCTAGAAGTACCAGTCACGATTGACAATGATCGGCGGGGAATGATGCAGCCCGTCGATCAGTTCTTCGACCGCTGCGCGAGTCTTGCTAGTCTTAGTAACAAGGACTTCTACGGCTTCCCACGGGACCCATTCATGAACGAGAAATTCTGCGGCTCGGAGGTCGGCCCCGTCCGCAAAATCCGGCCAGTACCTGGCTTCGATGACCTCCCAGCTGATGTGGCTTGAGAGTTCATGCTCATCGTCGGTGAACTCCGCCAACTTCAGCGCCGCGTTCCGGTCTGAGGCCACCCACTGACCGCCCAGTGCAATGAGCCTAAGAACGTTTGAGACGAGGTAAACGACTTCGTCGAATCCCTCTTGGAATTCGTAGTTGTTCCGACTGAGCGTAAACATCATTGGGCTGCGTGGGCCGAAGTACCACGGCACGTAGTCACCGACACAGCCACCCGGGCCGACGTTGCCGACAGGTAGCTGCAGTCGCCGTTCCCTGATGCCCGCCGAGCCTACTTGAACTTGCGTAAGTCCTTCCCGTCGACAACTGGCATCCGACCGCAGCCCATCCTGAAAAATTCCTGGGAGGTTGCGGAGGTGGGTGAAGTGGTAGACGTTGATCGGGTCAGGTGGTGCGGCCAAGTGACCTCCAGTCGCTGTTGCCTTCAAGGCGTGTCGAAAGCGGTCCAGTCAGGATCGCCCGTCCCCCCGTGGGGTTAGCATGTCACGTCGGTGTCCGCTAGTGCCGTGACCACGAACGTTAGCGGTGTTGGGATCAGGCTGCGCGTGTGGCGGCTGGCCTAGCGTCGTTGTCGTCGGCTGCGGCTGCGGCTGCGGCTGCGCGCACGTTCGCGGCGTTGGGCGGCCAGGACGTCGGGCTGGTTGGCGTGGGCGTTGCGCCGGCGCAGGTAGGCCAGCAGTTTCAGGTGTCAGCACGGGGTGGTTTCGGGTGGTTCGAGCCGGCGATGACTAAGGTGCGTAGTGGCCCGAAATGGGGCCTCGACGGGGTTGGCCCAGGAGACGTAGGCCGGGGTGAAGCCGAACTCGACCTTGTTCCGAGCGGCCCATGCACGGATCTTCGGGCCGTTGTGCGCGGACAGATTGTCCAGGGATCAGAGAATCTGGCGGGTAGGCGGCGGCTCCGTCTGAGCCGCTATGCGAAGGCTGACAGCGAGGGCGGCACGATACTGCCGATCCGGGACGCCGGGCCATGCGGGTTCAGAGCCGGTGAGCACCGAGGATTCGCGCGAGAAGGACGTCGTGCTCTTGGTACACCGCTGCCGTTGCGGAAGTGAGCGCGTTGGGCGGCTCACCTTCGCGCTGCCTGGGCGAGGGTATAGCCGGCGGGTGATGTCGAGCTTCGGAGGCGGTGTCGTCGTCCATCGCAATCAATTCGGCGCCATAGGTCGATGCGACGACGGCCGCGATCTGTCTGCCCGCGGTGTCGATGTCGCCGGCGTATCGCAGATGCACGCCGTGCGTGAGAGCGAGTTGAAATAGCACATGATCGATCGCGCGTAACTGGCCGCTGGTGCAGGCGATCGGTTGTCGCACTCCGGCCGTGAAGGCGATCTCGATGACCGACGGGTTCTCCACGACCGTCAGGGTTTGCGGTGCGAGAACAGGCGGGTGTTGTACGAGGTCGAGCAGGGTGAGCGCCACCGGGGCCGGTGAATCGCGCAGTCGCCGGTCGATCGGTCCGTCGCCGATAGCCTCGACGTTGAAGAGCAGGACGGTCGCGGAGAGTCGGTCGGCGATGACACCCACGCTGGCCAGCAGCGCGCGTACAAGATCCGGTCGATTCGGCTCGGTTTGGCCGGCGCGTTCGGCGATTGCAGCCACGAGGCGGATACCGTTGAGGGTGGTCAGGTCGAAGTAATGTGGGTCGCCGGTGATGTCGTGGGCGAGCTTCGCCAGAGGTGCCGGCGGCCGGGCTGGAATGCGTCGCAGGGCTGCGGCGAGCGCGGCGATGCTGTGCCGGATCTCGGTATCGTCCTCGCCGACGCCGGTGACCCGCATCCGGGCGACGAGCTGCGGAAGGTCGGGAAGCCCCTCGGTCGCGTACTGCCACAGCTGCGCACGACGGTCCGCCGCAGCCAGCGTAGCGGCGCTACGGTCGATGACCGGTTCCCCCACTGCATTTTCGACCAGCGCGACGAGCGTCTCTTGATCGATGTCGAGCGCGGCGAGGAGTTCTCGCAGCGGGATCGTGGCGGTATCGCCGGACACGGTGACGGCGGATGTGCCGCGGCGTCGGCGTGTGGAGGTGTCGAGCCAGGTCCGCAGTTGCGCGATACCGGCTGTGCTCAGTGCCAGGACCCGAACGGTGTTGATCGCCTCGGGGCGGGTGCCGGCGCAGAGACGTCCGTGGACGGCGCGCCACAGCGGGTGCAGGTCGACGTCTTCGGCCAGGTAGGTGAGGTCAGCCGGCATCGTTCAGTGTCCGGCCGGGGTCGTGTCTGCGGTAGGTGCGGTGAGGGGGAGGGGCGTCGGTTCCCCGCTTCCCTTCCACAACCAGGGGACGGTCACGCGGTGCCGGCCGTCGGTGATGACTTCGTGGACGACGACATGCTGAGCTTCGCGTTTGATCAGCGGGGCGATCGTGGGTGTGGTCGCGAGGACGTCGAAATCCCAGGTTCGCAGCAGGGTGAGGATCTGGCGCAGGTTGCGGTCGTCGAAAGCGGCGTCGATCTCGTCGATGGACAGCAGGCGAGGCCCCTGGTAGGTGTCGCCGGAATACATCGACCAGGCGGCGGCCAGCAGCGGGAGCATCGTCGCGAGTCGGGATTCGCCGGTGGATAGGCCTTTGAGCGGGTTGGACCGGGCGTTTACCGGCTTGAACTGGTCGGCGCCGAAGCTGCTGTGCGTGACGCTGATCTCCCAGTGGTGCCAGGAGCGGTAGTCGAAGGTGTGAGCGACTCGGTCGGCCCAGGTTTCCTCGCCGGCGTCCTCCATCCGTTCCCGCAGGATCTCGTACATCTGATCGAAGACCTCATCGGAGGGCGGCGCTTTGAGCAGGGCGACCATTTGCTGGGAGTTGCCGTCGTCGCGGACCTTCCAGTCGACCTGGACGCCGACGCGGGCCACGCCGGTTCGAACATTCTCGAGGGTGGCCCGGATCTGTCGGACAAGTTCCCTTGCCGCCTCGCGGCGGGTCTGGATGTCACGCCGCAGCTGGGTGAACATCGACGTCTTGAGAGTCGCTTTGACGTCCTGGCGCAGATCTCGTTCGAGGCCTTCGGCTGTGGCGCGAAGTGTCTCGGCGGCTTGCCGCAGGTCCTCGCCGACGGCGGCGTTGGGTGCGGCGAGCGTGATGCGCCGCCACTCGGTGCCCTCGAGGGTGGTGCTGTCGAGCTGCTGATCGAACTCTGCGAGGGCCTGGTTGACGGACCGCATCGTGCTCTCGAGCTGCTTCTGCACCCGTTCCCGAGCGATCCTCAGGGTGTCCAGCCGGGCGCTGGTGGTGGGTTTGCCGGCGAGCAGTTGACGCGACCAGGTGAGTGCGGCGGTCAGGTTGGCCGGCCGGTTGTCGCTATCACGCGGCAGGGTTTCCGGCACTTCGGCGAAGCCGTGGGTGATCAGCAGGCACATTCGATCGAAGCAGTCGGTGCGGTGCTGGTCGGCCTCTCGGCGACGCGGCGCGATCTTGTCGAGCGTGGTGGTGGCGGCGACCGCAGCATTGTCGTGCGTGCGGAATTCGGCCTCGCGTCGCTCGACCTCGGCCAGTTTGTCGGTCAGTTCGTCGGCGAGCCGGTCTTTCGTCTGGCGTAGCTCGGCGTATTCCGCCCCGTACAGCGCTCTGGTCTGCTCCATCCGGGCGTCCAGTTCCTGAGCGGTGAGCCGGATCTGGTCCGCGGCGGCGACCGCTTTCTGGAACCGGCCGGCGACCCGGTCCGCTGTCCGCTGCTCGCGCTGGGCTGTTGCGAGCAAGTCGAGGGTTCGCTGCCCGGCGCTCTGCCAGGCCCCGATCTGCTGCAGCAGGTTAGCGACCAAGTCCCGGTGGCGTCGTAGCACTTCTCGGTCGGTTGGCAGGATGGCGCCGTCGGGCAGCGTCGCGGCGGTATGCAGTGCGCGAAGCGCCGTGCGGACGCGGTCGCTGGCTTGCTGGTGCCGGCGGCGGTGCTCGTCGACCGAGGCGCGGGCGGCGGCCTCGTCCCGTTCGGCGGCGTCCTCCTCGCGGGTGGTGCGGCGCAGCTGCTCCAGGTCGGGGAATCGCTGTTCCTCGGCGGTGCACAGTTGCTGAGCCGTTCGGGCCTCGTTCCGCCGCTCGGTGGCTTCCGCCAGCTCCTCCCGGGCGGTGGTCAGGGCGTCGCCGGCGTCGGACTCGGATTGCCGGGTTCGTCCTAGTGCGCCGGCCGCCTCTTCAAGTCGCCGGCGTGCAGTTTCCACCGTCCTGTCTATGGCGTTGCGGGCAGCGTCGAACTCGGTGAGCAGGCCGGTGAGCTGCGCTGCGGCGGTGGCCAGTGCCTGCGTGGTTTGCTGCTGAGCTTTTGCGACGCCGAGCTGCAGCTGGCTAACCTGCTCGCGTGCCACGGCAACCGCGTCGGCGGGAGGGAAGTCATCCCGCTCCCGGCGGGACGCGCGGACAGCGGCGTCAAGGTGTTCAACGCGCTGTTTCTCAGCAGCGAGATCTTGGCACGCGGTGGCCAGTCGCTGTTCGAGGTCGGCGACGAGCGCGAGCCGGGCGCGTTCGCGGGTGGTTCGGCCGATGAACGTGGCTCGGTAGTTTGGCGGGGCCGACGCGATCACGTTGCCGGTGCGCAGGTGCCCGATGTTGAGGTCGCTGCCGGTCAGGTCGATGGCGACGGCCTGCAGCAGCCATTCGACGTGCCGCGGGTCGGCGCCCGAGCCGTTCTCCGCAACGACTATGTCGGCGAGGCTCTGCCCGGAGGCGGGACGGTCGCCGGCGAGCACAAGGTCACCGTCGCCGACCAGGCCCTCGCCGGTGATCAGCGCGTCGAGCAGGCCCGCGGTCAGCAGGGCACCTTCGATACGGTCGGCCTGCTCCGCGCTGATGTGCTCGGCGAAAGCAACGGCGGCCCACAACGGCACGCCAGCGCCCGGATCGCGTGGTGCCCGCCACGGCGGCGCTTGCGGCACCGGCAGCTGTTGCCGGGCCTGTTCGAGCTCGTCCTCGATCCCGGTGACTCGTTGCCCCGCATTATCGACGGCACGCCCTGCCTCGGATATCGCGCGTTGCAGACCGCTGACGGCCGCCGAGTGGGCCCGTTCCAGATCTAGGAACGGCTGCCGCAGATCGATGGCATCCGGATCGTCGGGCAGGTTCATCGTACGGCCGTCGAGGTGGACGAGCCTGGAGCGCCACCCGGCCACCTGGCGGCTCCACTCCGTTGCTGCCAGGGTGGCGTTCGCTCGGCCGTCCACCAGCTCTTGCTCAGCTGTGGCGGTGATGGCGTGGGCAGCGTCCACGGCGGCGTCATGGTCGGCTCGGGCTTGGTGTGCCTGTTCGTCGACGGCGGTACGGTCGATGTCGGCTTGGGCCTGCGCGTCCTCTAGGTCACGTTGGGCCTGATCGGCGACTTGTTCGGCTCTATCCCGAGCCTGTGCGGCCCGGTGTGCCGCGCTCTCGGCAACCTGCACGAGGCGGGTGCCGTGCACGACGTCCTGTTCCCGGGCTGCCAGGGCGATCCGTTCCCGTGTTGCGGTCCCGGCCTCATGCAGCCAGGCAACCAACTGGTCGGGGTCGAGTCGGTCCTCGACATCAGTCGTCAGGTCCGCCGGTACGGACGGAAGCTGGGCCCGGCGGCTGTCCCACTGGTCCAATTCGTCGAGTAGGTCCTGTTCGGCGGCGCGACGTTCGGCGCGGGCATCACCGGCACGATCGGCGGCACGATCCTGGGCTTCTTCGGCGGTGCGGAGATGCCCGGCTTCGGTTCGTTGCTCGATCTGTGCCATGTCGTGTTCGTGCAGGACCGTGTCGATGCCGTTGAGGGTTGTCGTGCGCGTCTCGATCCAGCCGCGGGGTGTTTCGGCGATCTGGGCGAGGTCAACCTTGGGCGGGTCCTGGTCGAGGCTGTTGGCTGCCGTGACCTGTTCGGTGACCTCGGTGAGACGATCGACGAATGCGTGCGCTCCGACTTCGGCGGCTGTCGCGCGTAGCCGTGAGCCGATCCCCGTCAGATGGCGCTGACTGTTGCGGAACTGGTCCACGGACTCCACCGCCTGCTGGGCGGCGTATTGCGACTCTTCCTGCAAGTCCAGGCCGGCTGCTTCCAGCTCGGATTGCTGCTTGCGTAGATCAGTCAGGCGTTCTTCGAGATGCGGAAGCTCGGCGCCGGCATGGTCACGCAGCGCGTCCTCGGCGGCCTGCAGCCGGCCGCGGACACCGGCGATCTCGCCGCGCAGTTGCTCGCGCCGGGCCTGCACCCGCGCCGCCTGTGCTTGCGCCTCCGCCAACTGCTGCTCGGCGGTACGCGCTTCACGGGCGTGGTCGTCGAAGACCGTCTGGGCATTCGCCAGTCGGGCGGCTTCCTCGGCGATGATCGCGTCGATGTAGCGCTGGTACTGCTGCTCCGATTGTTCCAGCTGCCGAATCTCGGCACGGGCTTGCTTCAGTTGTGCCTCAAGGTCGGCGATGCGTTCCATGGTGTCGGCGATGAACTGCAACGCGCGGGGATCCAGCGCCGGAAGCGCCTCGGTCAGCACCGCGCGCATCTGATTCGGGGAGATCGCCTCTGCGGTGCGGACGCTGCGCAGGCTGCGCAGCACTCCGACGAGAGCGTCGAACTGCACCGAGTCCAACGGCGCGAACAGCGTCGTGCGGATAGCGTCGCGGTACTGGTTCTCCTCGGCAAGGTTCACATAGTCCCGGACCTTTGAGGTGAGACGGTCAGTTGAGGTGAACAGTCGGCCGCTCGCGGCGGCAACCTGCTCGGCGAGCCCTTCAATCGGTACCGGATCCCGCTGTCGGGCGAGGAAGAGGTCGGTGCCGACACGGCCCGGCATGATGAAGAACGCCTTCTGCAAGCCGCTGCTCTGCGAGCGCAGCCACAGGCCGGTCGTCAGGTAGCGAACATCACCGGTGCCGCTATCGCGGTAGCCGTACTCCAGCCACCACGCTCCGGTGCGATCCTCCTTCGGGTTGCGGTCGGTGTGCCGGTCGATCAGCGTGCCAACGGCCTCACCAGACACCGACAGCGCCTTCTGCGACACCTCGCCGTCGAGCAGTACGGTGACCAGCATCGAGGCCGTCAAGGACTTACCGGATCCGTTCGGCCCGGCCAGCGCCAGCCAGCCGTCGGCGAACATGAGCGTCTCGTCGGTCCACGCCCACGAGTTCACCGCACCGGCTCGGGTTGGCTGCCATCTGTCGGCGGCGATCGGTCCGTCGTTCCAATCCGACACCGGGCCGCCGGTGTCGTGGCTTCCGGTTGACTGTTGGCCCGGGTGCGCAATGAGGGTCACGCCGGCCCCTCCCTCGTGTCCGAGTCAGCTTCCGTGCGGTGCCGGCCCGGACGAGCGGGCTGGCCTTGCCGTGCCCGCACGCGCCACAGGTGCACGCCCGGTGTGATTTGCCACCGGTCTTCGTCGCCGGTGACCCGGAGCAGGCCGGCGGTGACCAGTTCCGCGGCAGCGGCTCGAGCTAGGACGGGCAGTTGTTCGGCGTAGCCGGCCGCCCACCGTGGCATATCTCGACGGATCTCTTCGAACAATGTCGTGATCTGATCGGCGTTTACCTCGGACGCGCCGTGGTGCGGCAGGTGCGACAGCAGGGCTAGCGCACCCTGCCGCTCTGTCTTGCGGCCCTGCGGGAAGTCGGAGTCAGAGGCGGTGCCCGTCGGGTCGGTGATCTCCCACCAGTCGCGGCGCACGCTGGCGACCAGCCCCAGCGCGGCGGCGATGTTCAACGCGCGTTCCCGGCCGGTCGAGGTAGCGAGGTAACCAACCGGGTTCGGGTCGTCCTCCGGGTCAGCGGCAGGATCGTCCGCCACTCGCCGCAGCGCGGTCAGCCGGCGCCCCTCCACGCTGGCCTGCCGTTGCAAGACAGCGTCCGGCTCGGCGTCCGGAAGCGAGACCGCTGTCAGCGTGGCGACGTGCTGACTGGGCGCCCGGTCGCTCAACGACAACAGCGTCGGCGACAACGAGGCGAACTTGTTGGCGAGGCTATCGCGGTCAGCGGTGATGAACACCTCCGCGTTCTCGTCCGTCACCGCCCGGTCGAGGTCCGCGTCGACGCCGATCTCCCCGTCCACCTGGAGCAGCTTTATCGCATCCACAATGTTCGCCCGTGCGGCCTGTGCTTCACGCTTGCTGACCCCGTCCGCAGCCACGATCCGGAAAGCCGGTAGCCGACCCGTGGGCGCCTCGGCGGCGCACACCTGAGCAACCGACTGCAACAGCTCGCGCAGGCTGATCCGCGGACGCCGCCACAGCTGTTCACAGACCAGCGCGGCCAGCACCAGCACCTGAGCGGGAGCCAACTCGCCTCGTCCGCTGCGCCGCTGCAGCCGCGGTCCGCGATCCCCGGGAACATCGTCACGGCGCTTATGCAGGCGCACCATTCCGCCAACGTCGTGAATGTGCAGGGTCCACCCTAATTCCATACGGAAGAAGTCGGTGATCTCCCGCCGGCCGCGCAGCACCGCCCGGTAACGAACCGGATCATCGGCCGAAGAGATCCGGCAGGTGAGGATCAGGTGGCGTGCCGCGTCAGCGAGATCCGGGTCGAGAAGCCGCTGGGTCATGCAGCGCCCTCCGTCATCACGACCTGCGGATGCTGGGCGGCTTCGGTCGGGGTCACGGTGATCAAGAGCTCCGGCGCCACCAGGGTCCCTTCGGCAAACCGGATCGGCAGGTGGGTCTCGGGGCGACCCAACCGGACCCGCACGACCACGCTGGCACCCTCGGCATGGACTTCGCCGTATCCGGTAGCGACATCAATCGTGTTGCGCGCTACTTCGATCGCGCCGAGCAGGATCACCAACGCCGCTGTCTCCAGACCGGTGAAATAACTCAGCGGCACTTCGCCATCGGTGGCCAGCAACGCGCTGAAGCGCCGCCGATTCGCCGCAGTGGCGGCGGCCTTCTCCAGAGCGGCAGCCCGGGCAGCACCGGCGTCCGGGACCTTGCGGGGACGGCCGCTGGAGCGACCGGCGCGTTCGTGCTCGCGCAGGATCACATCCACCTGGTGCCGGCTGGTCCCACCGGCTGCCAGGGTGGCGTGAGCGACGTCTTCTTCGGCCGTCCCGACGATCGCATGCACGGCAGGCCATTGGCCGAACGCGGCCGCGTACACCCGGCGGGCAGCCTCGTCGTCCGGCTGGGCGAACAAGCTGTACGCGAGTTCTCGGAAGTCGGCGGCCAGATCCGACCCGCGCCGCAGGGCTGTGTAGCGTCGATCGATGGCCACCAGGAGGGTATGCACGGCGCCGGCCGCCGAGGAGATCAGTCGCTGCACCGAACCCAGAGGTGCGAACCAGGCGGCCAGGTCAGACAGCCGACGCACCCGCTCGTCGATCCAGTCCTGCTGATCCCGGGCGTCAAGCAGGCCGGCGTGCATGGCGGCGGTCTCGACCAGCGGCCGGTGCCCGGCCGACTCCAAGTCGGTCAGGGCCGCCTCGACCCGGCGGAGCGCTCGCCCATACTCGCGCGGAAACTGCCGCAGGGCCTCGATGACACGGTCACGGTTCTCCCCGAACAGCAGGTCATCGGTGACATCGGACTGCACCATCTGCGCCAGCGCAGCGTAGAAGTCGGCGGTGACCCGCTGCATCTCGTCCAGCCTCGTCCGGACGTCATCCAGGTCGGTTGGCAGGAGCCCAGCGTCGGAAGAGAGATGCTCGATCAGATCGCGAACCGTGCGTTCGACGCTGTCGAGAAGACGGCTCGGTAGTTGCAATGCCCGCCGCGAGTCGACGACAGCCGTGCGCACCGCGGCCACCACGGCCCGGCCGATCTTGGTCAGCGCCCAGGCCTCCTGACGGCGGACCACCGCATCCAAACCCGCGTTGAGCGCCGCGTAGTCCCGGAATGGCTCGACGAGATGCGCACTCGTCAGATAGTCGAGCACCGCCCGCAGCTCAAATTCGGTCACCTGGTCGCGGAAGCCGACGTCGCGCATCTGCGCGGCGATGTCGGCCGGCGTCGACATCGGGGCGCGTGTCGCCAACTCCTCCAAGGCTGCCAACACTGCGGTGTTGCGCTCGCGCGCCAGGTCCTCAGGTTGGCCGAAGCATCGCCACACGACCGGATCGATGTCCTGCCACCACAGCCGTGGCGGATTCGGCACGCAGTTCCTCCCGGACGACCGTTACCTACCGCGCCATCGTCGCGGCACTCACCAACACTTCCTCGCTACTCTCCGAGACGCACCAGTGACCGACGCCGCAAGATTACGGTCTTCACGGCCCGAAACGCAGCCCTGGGCACAGGAATCGACAGCCGGACCACCACTACTGGGCTGTCCTCATCGAACGTCACCCGAACTCACTATCGACAGGTTGGGTCCACCTGTCCGCAGGAACCTTGCTATCAGGGACGCAGCTACCGACTCGCGCATCGCCTCACGGTCATCGACGGCTAAGCCCACCTCACCTGACCCGGGCATGTACTGAACGTCCCCAGCCCGCCCTGCGCGCTCACGCTCTTCATGATCACCGAGACCTCGACGCAAATCAGCGACGGGACATGCCACCGAAGGCATAGTGGGACCAGCTCGCGCTGATCCGACCCGCCGGGGTTGGAGGCTGGCCTCTCGTGAGCGCTGCGGCAGCGTTCGATTCAAGCCGACCCGCAGCGTAGCCGCACAGCGGCGAGGGGCGGGGGTGGCGTGCGGTAGCCGGGGTTGCCAAGACCGTCTCGCGGCAACGAAGCACATCGGCTGCGCTTGAGTCTTGGGCAGGAAACGAGTCCTGTTCATCCGTCCCTACATGGGCCGTTCAGCCGTACGCCGACAGGAATCGTCTGCTATCGCGCGTGATCTTGACGTCGGCGGCGGCCGGTGAAGGGCCGGTAGGAGGCGGCCGATCGGATCGTGCCTCAGCATGTACTGCCTGAATGTGATTGTTCGGTCATGACACAACTTATCCGGCCGAAGGAACACCTCGTCGGTCCACTCGTACCTGCTGTCCTGCCCGCGCGTCTGGGTCCAAGCCCGATGCCGATGCCAGCTCTACCTGCCCGGGTCTGTCCGTCGGCGATCACGGACGCGCCCCTGTTGCTGTGGATGGCTCTTCCGGCACGCTGTGGCCGGGTGAGCGCGCAGCACCTCCTGCGCGCGTTGGGCTGGCCCCCGCACCACCGCCTCGACATTCAGCCGCGCCACGGCATGCTCGTTATCTGCTCGGCCAGCGACGGCCGCCATCAGGTGGGCAGCCGAGGGGACCTACCCTTGCCGGCGAATGCCCGGCACATGTGCCGCATCGCGCCCGGTCAACCCGTGCTGCTCGCCGCCATCGTTGCGCACGACCTGCTCGTCGTGCATCCCGTCAGCACCGTCGTACACCTGCTCGCCGACCTGCACACTCACCTGGCGGGAGCCGACAATGACCGCTGACCCCGCCGCCGTCGCTGCCGCACGACAGGTTCTGGCTCACCTGGGCGTCACGGTGACCGATCTGCAATCGCACCCCGCGACGCCGTCCGTTGTGCCGACGGTCGCCGAGTACCTGCCCCGTGTAGTCGCCGCTGCCGGGCCTGGAGCACGCCGCACCTACGGCACCTACTGGGAACGGATGGCCGCCGCGTGGCCCGATCGGCCCTTGGACACCATCACCGCCAGTGATTTCGAGGCTCTGAAGCAGGCGATGATCGCCAGCGCCGTGTCGCGGCGCAACAGCCGCAACGGCCGGCACGCCGGTGAGCACCTCGTCGCCGCCGCCCGCGCGTTCTACCGATGTGCCATCGCCGACGGGCTGATCGACGCCGCCGCCAGCCCCGCGCACCGCGTCGCGAAACCCCGACGCTTACCCGGCACCCGCCGCGCGTTGACCGCACACGAATTGGAGGAGATCAACGCGATGGCCCGCACCAGCGGAAACGACGTCATCCTCGACGCGCTGATCCTGCGACTGCACACCGAGACCGCAGGCCGCCGCGGCGGCGCCCTGGCCCTACGGCTGGTCGACCTCGATGCCACCAACGGACTCGTCCGCCTCACCGAGAAAGGACCCACTGTCCGCTGGCAGCCCATCACCCTCGATCTCGCCGGACACCTGAGAGAGCACGCCGCCGCTCGCGGCGCGGTCCTGCCGACCGATGCGCTCCTGCGCGCGCGCAACGGCCAACCGATCACCAGCCGCCGCTACGACCACCTGTGGAAACGCTTGGGCGAGCGCCTGCCCTGGGTAGCCGTGCATGGCATCTCGACCCACTGGCTGCGCCACACCACCCTGACCTGGGTGGAACGACACTTCGGCTACGGCATCGCCCGCGCCTACGCCGGACACACCGACAGCCCCGGATCCTCCACCACCACCTACATCAAGGCGGATCTGCACGACGTCGCCAACGCGCTGTCGGCCATGACCGGCCAACCCCATCCACTGGCCCGGGTGGCAAATCACGCCGGCACGTGGTCGCAGGCGAACCACGTCGCCTCGCCCACGTCCGAGTAGGAGACAGTCGCCGCGTGCGGTGTCGGGGGAACCAGCCCCGTATGCACCGCACGCGGCGAGGCGAGCGGACCGGCCTTGCAGCCCTCGGTCCCAGCTGAGAGGTTCTACGACGGCACCACCGAACATGCTGCCGTTGTCGACCGCATCGTCGACTGCCCCCCGAATCAGGGCGGAAGCAGTGGTGAAGCCCGCGAGGACCGCCGTCGCACGTGATGCCCTTGCCGACGCTGGCGGCAAAGAACCGCTCCCGAGTCCTCCGCCTGAACATCGGTCGGGGTGAAGCGGAAGGAGTGGTGCCGGTCGTTGTTGTCGGCCGAGAAGTATAGTGCAATGGTGAAACATGCGGCAGTGAACAGTCAGGACCAAGAGGCGCTTAAGGTTGTGGTAGCCCGCTTTCGTGCAGCTCTGGAGCTAGGCGACCTCCCGCTTGTAAGCCTTGCCGCATTTCCTCACGGCTCATGCGGCGATGTATGCGAGCTGCTGAGTCAGTTCTTGATCGACTCCGGGTTTGGTGAATGGCGGTACTGCTCTGGGCAACGGGCTGACCCCTTGTTCACGAACGCCTGGCTGGAGCGGGACGGACTGATCCTCGACATCACGGCGGACCAGATCCCCGACATAGACCAACCGGTGTTACTTACTCGTGACCGCGCCTGGCATAACCAGTTCTCCCTCCATGAGTGTCGACGCGCGGCGAATGTAGATCACCTTCTCTTCCAAGACTTCGCGGCGGATGCTGAGTGGACTTACCGCGAGCTGTATCGCCGTGTCAGTGATCGAGCAGGACTGCCTTGATACGTCGCGACCTCGTTCGCGACGGGCTGTAGGAATCTAGGCTAGATGTGGAAGGGGGCAGGCTCGATGCTGGTCCGCTTGGAGGATCTCCCGGCCGCCGACCGTGACCAGGGCCTCTCCGTCTTCGCGACGCTGCCGGCGATTGCACGGCTTGATTGGCCCAAGGAGGTTGTCGAGCAGTGGCTCTACGACCACGGCCGTCACCTCGAATTTCTCGATGACTACGGCAGCCTTGACCTTAGCCGGATTCGGTGGACGCTTAAGGACGTGGCGGTTGACGACTTGAAGGCCATCCCGACCGGAAGGAGCGACCAGGACTGGCTGGACGAGGTCGCTGCAGAACATCGCCGTTGGCTGAGCCTGCGTCCACAAAGATACCGTGATGCATGGGAGGACCACGGGAGTTGGCTCGTACCACCCATTCTCATCACCCGAGCCCTCCTGTATCCCCAGAGCCCTGGCCTTCAGGTGATCGAAGGCCGTATGCGCGTGGGGATTCTTCAGGGCAGATTGGCTGACGGTCTACACGTTGCTGACATTCACCGGGCTTGGGTGGCTTCAGCCTGAATGGTGCCGAGTCGGAGGGCTGCTTGGGCCGTCCCGTTGGAGGCCCCGCCTCAGCTGACTCTGGTGCGAACTCTGACCAGGCATCTCCCGCACGACGAACCGCAATGTCTTCGCCGATCGAAGAGCCTCGGTTGATCGATCTGATCGGTGCGATCGTACCGCTCCACTGTGTCTGTTCGGTCCACACGCAGTAGACAAGCCGTGACCGCTGACCGGCATAGTCCTTCGCCACAGAAACGGACGCGTTGGAGCGCGAAACCTTCGACCTCGTGGCGACCACCGTCCATCGCCAGATTCCGCGCACGGTACGCGCGCAACGCACCACCCTGGCCCTGCTGCGCGAGGCCGTGAGCCACCAGCCCGACAACATGCACGACCTGCTCGACGAGGTGTTCAGGCTCTCCACCGACGACCAGGACAACCTCAAGACATTGTTAGATCGCACCAGCCTGGCCACGGTCATCAAGACATCTACCAGCGTGTCAGAGGCGGCAGGCGAGACAGAGCCCTTTCAGTCCCGGTTCCGCCAGCACGGGGCCCACGAACTCACGATGGTGACCGCGGTTATCGGCTGGGACTGCCTCGGTTCGGTTGACTCGCGGCGTCGAGTGGTTCAGAGGAAGCGTTGGCCCATGACGAGACCACCCGAGCTGTGATGAGGCACCTCCGCGACGCTCCGATCAGTCCGGCTCTCGCAAGGGCCCACCGCGGGTGCTATCCGCAGCGATCACCGGGCTCTCTGCTCGGTACCCCACCAGGTCAGTAGACGTCGTGCGAAGGCCCGGGTCTCGGTGTTGCTGACGGTGATCCCGAAGTGGTCACGGATCTAAGCCGACAGGTACTCGCTGAGATCGCCCGCGCCGGCACCGTTGGTCAGTCTCGCCAGCAGCGGTGCGATCAGGCAGTCGTACTCGTCGACGTTGGCCCGCGGGTCGTGGACGCCGATGAAGTCCCACGCGTTGAGCAGCCGGCGAAGCCCGCCCGTTTGCTGCTCTGCGCTGCCGTGGGCGAGGCTCGTGAGGTCAATCCCCGGCGAAGCCGACACGCGGGAAATGTGATCACGGCATAGCTGACGAACCGTCGTCGCCAGTTCCTGACTGCCGCGCCCCCAGTCCTGATCCCACTCGTCGACCAGCACGTGCAGGTCGGTGAAGGGGCTGCGCCAGATCAAGTCGAGATCCAGGTGCCGTGAGACGAAGGCCGAGGCGTGCTCGCTGACGGTTCGTCCGTCGACCGCGCTGTTGATCAGCCGTTGCGCCAGCCTGGCCAGCCAGGTGTCCGCCGCTTGCGCTGCGGACGGAACACGCACGCCCACCTCGCTGAGGGCGTCGGGCAGGAGTTCGCCGA
Source organism: Micromonospora sp. NPDC005220 (assembly GCF_040607895.1). Taxonomy (NCBI): domain Bacteria; kingdom Bacillati; phylum Actinomycetota; class Actinomycetes; order Micromonosporales; family Micromonosporaceae; genus Micromonospora; species Micromonospora sp. NPDC005220. Next base: position 39,197 of record NZ_JBEXHP010000033.1, on the reverse strand, counting down.
TCAGTCGGGTGTCGGCGCCGTCGAGTCCGGCCAGTTCACGCAGGGCCGGCCCGTCGTGTCCGTCGGCGAGCCAGTCCGCCGCGTACCAGGGCATCCGCTCGACATCGACGCTGCACAGCGCGTACTCGGCGGCAACCAGTTCCGGCGGCTTACCCAGTGCGTGGCGTGCGGAGCGGCGTACTCGGTCAGTCAGCCGGCTCCGTGGTTGCGGTTGAACCGATACGCGATCGCTTCGGCGTCCAATCGGATGAGGCCGCTGGTGTCGATCGCCTTGGCAGTTCGAGGAAGGCCGCCGGGCGCACAAGGTTCTCTCATGATCTGATGACGGTACCGGCGGCGTGAGCAGCGTGCGACGGCAGCGGACCTGCGGAGACGGTCCCGACCAGCGACGGGACGGGTTGGCGGCGACTCGTGCGGCGACCTGCGGAACTGAGCGGCTGTTGGCAATTCTGTGTCGCGCCTGGTGGACGGCACGAGGGGAGGGGCGATCGCAGGCATTGGCCTGGTTGGGCAAGCGTACGGCAGATGGCTGTAAACTGTGTCAACCAGATGCTCCACTGCAGTCATGTCTATTGATGTTGCTGCGAAGCGACGCTGAGCGACCGCTCGGTCGTCCAGCTGACTCGGGAGTGCAGATGCCAGAAGAGACCGACACCCCGGTCGTTCTCGCAGAGATCGCGCGGATCGCCGGCGTTGGACGCGCCGCCGTGAGCAACTGGCGACGACGGCATCCGACATTTCCTCGCGCTGTCGGCGGCACAGACGCAAATCCTCAGTTCTCGTTGATTGAGGTTGAGTCGTGGCTGCTGGCGAACGGCAAGATCAAGCACATAGGCCACCTCGAGCGACTTTGGCCGCGCTTCGAAGTGCTTGGCGACCGGGCGTTGAGTGGCAGGGCGATTGCGGAGTTCGGCCTCAAACTCCTGCCGCGGGCAATCGAGCCGACATTGGCGCCGTCGCAAGATTTGCCCAGTGCCGCAGTCACGCTAGTGGACCAAGCCGTGGAGATCGCATGTGAGGAGGGGGCCAGAAAGACCTTCGACTTTCTGCTCGGTCGATGGCTCGAAACCTATGTCCGCCAGATGAGCGTGACTTCACCGCAGCTTGCCGAGCTGATGGTGACCGCCGCGATGGCGTCGGTGCCGGTCGGACTGGAAGCCTACGGCACGGTGCTGGACCCGGCGTGCGGGAGCGGCGAACTGCTGCTTGCCGCTGCCAGGCGCGGATGGCGCACACTATTGGGTACTGACATCGATCCCACGTCCGTCGCGATGACGTCAGCGCGGCTGGGCCTCGAGATCAGCAAACGGCATGCCACGTCAGAAAGCGACGATCGCGTCCCCCGAGCGGCGGCTGGCGGTCAGCTGCCTGTGGTTGATGTCCGTCCGGGAGATTCGCTTCGAACCGACACGCACAGCCAAATCAAGGCCAACTTGATCATTTCCGCTCCGCCATACAACGAGCGAGACTGGGGCCATGAAGAACTGGCCACCGATCCGCGGTGGAAGTACGGTGTCCCGCCTCGGACAGAGTCGGAACTTGCCTGGGTCGAACACGTACTGAGCCGGCTGGCGCCGGACGGTGTGGCAGTACTTCTGCTGCCGCCTGCGGTAGCGTCTCGGCGGGCGGGGCGCCGAATCCGGAGTGCGCTATTGCGCGCCGGAACGGTCCGGGCGGTGATCGCACTACCGCCGGGTATCGCCCCGCCGTACAGCGTGGCACTTCACCTGTGGATTCTGCAGGCACCCCCAGAAGAGGCGCAGGACAACGCTGTTCAGGAGATCCTCCTGTGCGACACCTCCGCTTTCATTGCATCGCCAGGCGGCAAGCCGCAGGACTTCGACTGGCCATGCCTTCAAGGTCATATCGGTCAGATGCTCGATGAACTTCAAAGTCGCGGTGGGAGCAGCCGTGGGCCAGGTACGACCAAGCCGCTGCCTAGCGGGTGTGGGATCATCTCAGTGATGACGCTGCTGGACGAGCAGGTCGACCTCACACCAGGGCGTCATGTTCCCTTAAGCGCCGGCGAGCAGGTCGACCTAGGCGAAGCGTGGAACGATTTCAAGAAGATCCTAGTCGAATTGGATGCGCACTCGGGGCGCCTGTCCTCGCTTCAGTTCTCGGCCGAACCTCACCGCACGGTCGGCATGACAAGCGTCAGCGATCTGGATCGTGCTGAGGCCCTCAAACTCCGAACGGGCCAACCCGTCGAAGCAGACGTTGACTCTGAGGATGGCTTTCCCGGGGCGGTCCCCGTGCTGCACGTGAGGGACTTGTTGTTGACCGGACGTCCAGGGGGATGGCTTGAACCGGAGGCTGCCCGCAAGGGGGTAGAGGCCGGCCTGCTAACCATGGCCGTGGCAGGCGACGTCATCGTGGCGGGTGTTGAGCGCGCATATCGCGCATGGGTGCACATGGGTGAGCCGCTGATCATAGGCCCTCAGCTGTACTCGATGCGGGTGAATTCGAAGCTGCTCGACTCGTGGTTTCTAGCAGGCTGTCTCCGAGCTCCAGCTAACGCGCGACAGGCGAGCACGCATGCCACATCCTCAGGCCGCATCGATGTACGCAAGCTACAGGTACTACAGCTGGCGCTCGCTGAGCAGAGCGCCTACGGCGACGCGTTCCAGGCAGTGGCCCGGCTGGAGGAGACGCTACTAGGCCTCCATCAGATCGGAACAGGCCTGGTCACCAGGATCAGTGATCAACTCTCCGCAGGGCGTGCTCAAGTGTACTGAGGCGATCACCCAGACCTTGATCGCGAAGCGGTGAGGTGACCGGTCGTGTGCTTCCGACGCTGGCGCTACAGAGGTTGAAAGGTTGACGTCCGTCGGCGTGTCTGCGTGATTTGAGTCGATGGGTTCGGTAGGCCAGAGGTATAAGGTATCCGGCTGGTGGTCGCCTGAACGCAGCAGCCCGAGGTCCGGCGTGAGAAGGTCCGGATCGAGGCCACGACCATGTTCGAGAAGTCCGTACCGACCGCGCAGATCGCTTCTGAGCTGCGGGTTTCCGAGAAGTCGGTGCGTTTGTGGCGGCGGCGGGGGACTGCTGGCGGCACGGAGGCTCCGGCGTCGGCTGGGCCAGGCGGTTCGGACTGCAACTCTCCGTTGAGCAGTTGAAAAAGTTGGCAGAGCTGCGCTTTGAAGGTCCGACCGTGCACGGTTGGGACGATGCCCGTTGGACCCTCGCGCGGGTGGCCGAGGTGATCGAGCGTCGTTTCGGTGTCTCCTACACGCTGCGTGGGGTGTCCTATCTGCTGCATCGCGTCGGGTACAGCCAGCAGGTTCCCACTCGTCGCGCCGTCGAACGCGATCGGGAAGCGATCGCTGGCTAGCATCGCGGGCGGTGGCCAAGACGTGGGCCTGGCGCGGGCACACGCCGGTGGTCGAGGTGTCCGGCAAGGGCTCCGGCCGGGTCTCGATCGCCGGTCTGGTCTGCCTCTAGCCCGGACAGTGAGGCCGGCTGATGTGGCGAGCCCGGCCGCACCCTGGTCGCGCCGGGGAGCGTGGCAGTTTCAGCGAGGACGACTACATCGCCTTCCTCGACCAGGCCCACCAGCGCCTGCAGGCACCGATAGTGCCGATCTGGGACAACCTGAACACCCACGTCAGCCGCCGCTGCACGCCCTGATCGCCGCCCGGCCGTGGCTGAGCGTGATCCGGTTACCCGCCTACTCCCCGGACCTCAACCTCATCGAAGGCGTCTGGCGTTGGATGAAACGCGGCGTGACCAACACCGCCGCCCACGGCGTCGAGCACCTCGCTGAACTGGTCAACGTCGACTACGCGCTTGTCGGCTACGGACCGATCTTCTCGCCGGCTTCCTCGCCAGCGCCGGCATGACTCTCGAACCCGAACCACCGAGATAGTTCGGACCTTGGCCCTTCAAGCTCTGTAGCTGGCTGAACGCCAGTCAACCAGGGCGTCGATGAACGTCTGGGCCTCGGTATGACCTGCCTCTCGTAGACTCTGTGCGACCGCGATGGCTCGTTCAGCCAGATGGCTGGCGGGTGGCTCGGGTAGCGTGCGGACCAGTTCGGTCATCTCCCTTAGCAGGCCGATAGCGGGTTGCAGGTCCCCGAACGGAATGCGGCATTCGCTCAGTCCGAGGCGGCCTTCCCATACGTCGGGGTGGTCCTCGCCGAACTCGGCGACGGCGATGTCGATCGTGTCCTGATAGAGAGCGCCAGCACGGCCGAAGTCGCCAGCCAACCGCAAGGCATCCGACGCCTGCTGCCGTACGGTGGACACCACCTGTTCTCGTACTCCCCACTGGCGCTGTGCGGCTGCGAGCAGGTCGCAGAGTTCGGCGGAAGCCTCCTGTAGCTTGACCGGATCTGTGCCGAGCCGGGCCAGCGACGCCGCGACTTCTCGCTTACTGAGCCACTGTCGGCCTTCCGCCCGAGGGTGCGACGGCTGCTTCGCCGCGGGCATCGCCCTTTGCGAGGTGTCCGAGGTTCGTACGTTGCGGAAGTACGCTGTCGGATCCGGATTGATCCTCGGCGAAGGGGCGGGATCACCCGGCTTGGGAAGATATTTAGTGAATACTTCCAGTACCGCAAGAGCGCTCTCGGGCCGATCCTCCGGCCTCTTGCCGAGCATTCCCAGGGTGAGGTGCTCGATGTCTGCGGATATTCGGGAGTTGTATACGGTGGGAGGTGCTGGCGCCTCGCGTAGATGCTTCTTCGCCAGGCCGTCTCCCTCAAACGGTGGGCGGCCGGTGAGCATCTTATAGACGATGCAGCCAAGCGCGTAGAGATCGGTGGCAGGGGTGACCTGCTCCTCCAGGATTTGTTCCGGGGCTTGATAGCCCCTGCTGCCCACCGTGGAGCCTTGCCGGGTGTATTGGGTGGCCCCGGGGCTGAGTATCTTCGCGACACCAAAGTCGATCAACTTCACGGTACCGTCGGCGGCGATGAGGATGTTGTGTGGTTTGAGGTCGCGATGGACGACGGGCAGTGCGTGTACGGCGTCCAGGGCAGCGGCTACTTGTACGACGATCGACGCTATCGTGCTGATGCTGGGATTGTTCGTCTCTAGGAATTGATGCAGCGAACCGCCGTCAACGTATTCCATGACGAGATACGGATCGTCGCCGTGTTTGCCGATGTCGAACTGCCTAGGAATTCCGGGATGGCGCAGTTGCTTGAGGAGATTGGCCTCGCGCCGAAAGCGCCGGCGCGCCATGAGCAGGTCGGCGTGGCGAGCATCGTCGCCGGCGTAGGACGCGAGGAACTGGTCCGAACGCAGCATCTTCACCGCGACTAGGCGTGGTTCCCGCCGATCTGAAGCCTTCCAGACCTCGGCCATGCCGCCGCTGCCGAGGCGCTCGACCAGCTCGTACCGGTGGTTCAGCACGTCGCCTGGTTTCATGACCGTCCTCTGATGTGGAGTGGAGTGCTGCACGCGCCGGATCGGCTCCGCGGGAGCGAAGCCCCGTACAGTGAACCACGCTCAGAGCGTTGTGTCAGTGTACTGAGTTTACAGATATCGCCGAGTGTGCTTGAGTGAGTGTCCTGACAGGTCGACCGGCATCGGTCAGCCTCTACGCCGCATCGAGGTTACTTTATGTCAACCTGGCATAGGCCGGACGGAACCGCCGGCGAGATCACCCTTATCCGCACCAACCTCGCCGCGGCGCGGGAGGCTGACGAAGACTGCCCGCTTGGACGCAGCCTCGAGGCGCGGCCGTTGGTGACCGCAGACCCGGAGGCTCCTGAGCTGACCCTTCCGCTGGCCGACTTCGCGCTCGGTCCACTGATGGCGGCCTTGGACCGGATCGAGTTTTCCCGGTTCGGACTCAGCCAGACAGAAGTCCTGAGCCTGATGTGGCAGACGCGCGGGACATTCAGGAACCATCGTCGGGCTCCGGCTCACCCCGGTCTGCTGAAGTGGACCGAGCTGGCGATCTCGCACTACCTCACGGCTCGCCAGGCCGATCAGGCGGCGCGCTTGGCAGCAGGCGAGCCAACGACGCGGGCGGTGGACGTCAAGTGGGTCATCCAGCGGCAGCTGAGCCAGCCCGACGCGCGGGGCGCCAGGGCGTACGAGCAGACGGCATGGGGCCGGCGCTACACATCCGCCGACGGTGAGGTGCGTGAACTGTGGCTGCTCTCGTTCGGCCGCGCCAAGACCGAGCGACCGGCTGGCGAGACCGCGGCGGCCGCGAAGGTGACAATGTTCGGCGGCTCTGCGGTAGGCGGCTGGAAGGCTCCACACAAAATGACTCCGGCGAGGCGGCCGCAAATCGGTGAGCCGAAACATTCCTCGAGAGCCCGGGTCATCGACGTCGGATGCGCCGACGGGTCGTTCAGCGTGCTGGCCGACTGGAATCGTAGGCAGGTAGATGACAACTTCGCTGCCGATGCCGCCCCGGTCTTGTCGCGGGTAGTCGGGGACATGCAGACCAAGCCCGGCTCGAGTTGCCTGGATTGCAAGGCGATAACAGGGTGCACTGTTCTGCCGAGAACACCCGGGTTGCTGTCGCTGACGGCGGGCCACCCGAGCGGACGCCGCATGAGCATGTCGGTGTCGGACCTGCGCTACTACGAGGACTGTCCTGCGAAGTACCACATCCTGCGCCAACTGAAACTCAAGTCGACACGGCCGGAGAGCAACGCGATCAGGAGGGGACGGGCCGTTGACGCGTGGCTCAACGAGCGTCACGCGGACCGCGACCGCACTGCCTGCCGCGCCCAATCCGGGCCGGACGTGAGCATGTGGCTGGCTGACCGGTTCTCGCTGCCGCCTATTGACGCGGACGCGGCCGCACGCATGGCGGCACACCATGGCTGGTTCTGCCCCCTGGACGGTCTCCGCACCTCGGAGAAGGTGCTAATCCAGCCACAGATCACGTGCTTCGATCACGAAGTGAACCTCGTGTTCACGGCCACGCCGGACCTGGTGCACAGCCGCGACGGTGGCTGGATCTGGCGTGAGACCAAGACGTCGGCGAGCAAACTGTTCGAAGGAAAGCCGCTGCTGCGCCAATATCCGCAGCTTGCCTTAGCGGTGCTCATGCTCAACGCGGGCGCACTCGGCGGCATCGTCGCGCACTCTCGGGTGGAGCTGGAATTGCTCACCCCCGACGACGTGACCCTGGAAGAGATCGATCCGGCTCGCCCGGCTGTCGTCGACGAGGCACGCCAGGTCATCGACGACCTGGCGAAGCCGTGGATTCGCGACCTTACCTATGAGCCCCAGCCCGGAGCAGCCTGCGCCAGCTGCGAAGCCCTCGACTGGTGCCAGCCAGGCCAAGATCACCTCGGCGCACTGACGACCTGAACGGGAAACGCTGATGCCCACCACCTTCAACCAACATGAGGATTGGAGCCTTTATCCTCATGTTCCACTGCTGCATACCATCGCCAGCGCAGTGATTCGCCTCGCCGATGTCACCGGACTGGCCGCGTTCACCATGCCCTACCCGGCCGAAGCCCAACGTGCGCTGGACCGGTTGATCCTGGCGTGCCTGCTCGCTGGGGTGCAGGAGACCCCTCGCAGTCTGCCTGACCTGCTCTTCTGGTGCCGGACCCGACCGCTGGAGGACTGGCCACTTGACCTGCCCCCCGACGCGTTCGGCCTCGACGACTACCTCATTGACCCCGACGCGTTCGTGCCCACCCAGTTGTGTCACGAGTGGTGGGTGCAGAGCCGCGACAGTGCCGCCACCAAGTTCGACCGCGATGTCGTCCGAGCGGCCATGCGGCTGTGCTCGCAGGCGTCGTCACCGGAGTCCTATACGGCGTTCCGCAGACTCCTGGTCGCCAAGCCGGTACTCAACAGCGACGAACGATTCCAGGTCGCGACCGATCTGCTCCTCGAGCCAGTCGCCGAACTGATCGGTCACTGCTACACCTCAGCACCTGTGGCCTACCGTAGGGACGGGGCATACCGGACTTGTGGGCGATGCCTCACCCTGCTCACCCCGCTTTCCGGCGGGCGCTGGTGGTGCGAGCGAGACGCCTGCCGCCGTACCGGCACCGCGCCCACGGGCCGAATCCTGGCCGAAGCCGAGGCCGGCGAGGTGCTCCAGCTGGTTCGTCCGTTACGGCAGTTCGTAACCGGGCCCGGCCGCGCCGAGGTCGACCTCGAGAACCGGCTCGGGCAGCTGCGGCATCGCGGCTCGTCGGTGGACATCGGGATGTGGCCGGGATTCGACGCCTACGACCTGCGAGTGACCTTCCCGGACGGGCATGTGTGGGCCATCGACGTCAAGGACTGGAAACACCCAGGCTTGCTCGGACGGGCGGCCAGAGCCGTGCGACCCGATCCACCCTACGACGAAGCGTGCTGGGTCGTCCCTCAAGCCCAGGCCGATGCCCACCGCGGCTACGTGGCCATGTTCTACCGCAACCGCGCACCCGAAGCCGCCGGACTGCCGCTGCTTACCGACCGTGACCTGATCGCCCGAGTACACGCGCGGCTGCGCGGCGAGACAGGCGTACATCTGGCAGCACCTGACCCGGACAACGGAGCCTACGATGCGCAGTAGCAGCAGGTGGTACCAACCCATAGCCAAAGAGCTGGGACGGGTATGGCCCGAGGAGTCGACAGCGCTCAAGCCGGCGGTCTTGTGCCAGGTCGAGTTGGGCCTGCGGCTGCTGGAGCGCCTCCAGGTTGACGTCGACCCGGCGTCGGGCGTCGCCGGCGCGGACGGCATCTACACCCTCTTAGGCGGATACCCGTTCGCCACAGCCACCGGCCTGGCATCCAATCCTCAACAGCTCGCCATGATCGTGAACGCACGTCATCTGCTGTGGAGGCTGCGTCGCCGCCGGACCTGGCTGCAGCGCCTGGCGGCATACCGTGCCCTGCCCGAAAGGCTACGCGCCTACCGCGTCTCGCCCGACCTGAAGACGGCCTACCCGGGCGCCGCCACCATCGTCGTAGACCGCCTGACGCGGTACGACGAGGCGCTGTCGAAGCTTCCCGACTTCGATCGACACGCGTTGCCCCTAGCCCCGGCAGGCCCGAACCTCTTCCGCGATCGCAGACGTCCGACCTCGGTCAACATTCCTGAGCAGCTGCGCTTCCCGGTCATGCCCGGTCACGACCTGTCCGTGATACCCCGCGCCGCCGGCCGGCCTCTGGACATCTCGCGCGACGAGCTTCACGCCACCGCCCAGTGGATGGAGAACACCGAACGCGAGCTCGGGCTCCCGTCCGGCCACTGGGTCAAGCGACTTGAGGACGTCCATCTGGAGACTCTCAACGCAGACGGCAAGTCCTTCCAGCGTTCGGATACCCTTCGCCTAGACCGCATGCTGCACCTCGTCGGCATGGTCGGTGCCGGCAAGAGTACCCTAATGATCATGGTCGCGGCCTGGGCCGCGAGACAGGGTCTCCGCACGACCCTGGTCGTCGGAGACGTCGCCGAACAGCTCACGCTCACCACCCTGTTCCGCAACTTCGGGCTGAGCGCCGCACCGGTCCTGGGTGGGACAACCAGAGAGCGACACACCGGCCGGCTGCACCGCCGGCTCGCTGCCCGCGGCTCGAATTCGCTCCTTGCCCATGATCATCCGGGGTTCGATGACCTGAGCACCGCATGTGTCATCGACGCGCTGCGCGGCCTGGAGGCCGCTGAGCCGCTGCGCTACGCCGACGCGCCCTGCGTCAGCCTTCGGCCAGTCGCCCCGCCGAAGTCACCGGATGGAAAGTCTGAACTGCCAGACACCTATCCCGTGACCGACTATCTCACCAGCGCGCCCGCCCGAGACGACACCGACGAAGAGCGCATCCCGGCGCACGGATGCCCGATCTGGAACCAATGCGCCCGCCACAGCATCGACCGGGACATGGTTGACGCCTTGATCTGGGTCGCCAACCCCGCGAGCCTCCTGCAAAGCGGCGTGCCCTACCACCTCAACGAAGAACGGCTGCGCCGGCTGGAGCTGGCATGCCTACGCAGCGACATCATCTTCGTCGACGAGGCCGATCGCGTTCAGATGCAGCTCGACGCTGCCTTCGCCCCGTCGGCGACACTGGTCACCCGCGGTCCGGAGTCCTGGCTCGACAAACTACACACCCACAAGATCAACGAACTCGCTCGCCAGGGGCGCCTGCCGCTGTCGGACGAGGACGTCGAACGCTGGGCGAAAGCCCTCGACGTCGTCAGCTCCGCGACCAACCGCATCTACGCGATGCTCATTAACGACGAATCACTACGCGACTGGGCCGACACCGACTACTTCAGTGCTTGGACATTGCAAGAAAAGCTCATGGCCGAGTGGTTTCCCGAACAGCACACCGACCCGTCCGCACCCCGGGACGACAAGACCGACAACGACGTCTACGAAACAGCCGACCCGCTGGACCCCGACGAGAACCCCGCTGATCTGCCCACATCCGACACCGAGCCGTGGGCCGGGCGGCGCCGCGAGGTCATCGCCATCTTCGACGCCTTCCGCGACGATCCGCTCGGCGACCACGGACCCCGCGAGCCTGGTACCCAGACCCTCATCGCCGGCGCACATGACCTCATGCACACCCTCGACGCGAGCGCCAGCCGCAAGCGCGTCCGTACTATGCTCGATCTTCTCCTCACCGGCGCTCCGATCCTCGACGACTCGCTCACCCAACCCGCTCCCAAGCCGGGCGAGGCAGAGCTCGACCCGGTCGACATCTGGGGAACCGAGCCCTGGTTCGAACGCACCGCGCTGCGGCTGGAGTTCACACTCCTGCTAGCAACGCTGCATCACCGCCTCAACCGGGTCACATTCCTATGGCCGCAGGTCGAAGCCGCGCTACACCTCGACTCCACCGACAACGAACTTGCCCGGCGGCCGCCGCTGGACTACGCACCCGTCGTGCCCGAAGCCCCCATGGGAAACGTGCTGGGCTTCCAGTACCTGACCGACGATCCTGAACCGGGCAAAGACGACCGGCGTAGCGGCATCCTGCGGTTCTTCCGCTGCGCAGGCGTCGGCCGAGAACTACTGCTGAATCTGTCCGCCCTCGGATCCGACCCCGGCAAGGGCAGATCCGGCCCACACGTGGTCCTCATGTCCGGCACTAGCTGGGCCGGCACATCGACCCGCGCGCACATCCTCGTCCCGGTGAAAGCCATCCTGAAACCTCACGACGACGCCCTGGACGCTATCCGCCAGACGAGTTTCCGGACCCACTTTCTCTACGACGGCGACAGGGCCTTGACATTGTCGGGGGCGTCCACCGAGACACGTCCGGCGGTCTTACGCCAAATGATCACTCGGTTGGGAAAGTCGACCGCTACCCAGTCGAGCCCGCTGGACGACGAACTTCGCCAGATCGGCGATGACAACCGTCGGCGAGCTCTTCTCCTGGTCGGCAGCTACCGCGAAGCGACCATCGCAGCCGACCTGCTCGACGACATCCCACGATGGAATCGGCGGGTCCGGGTCCTGGCCGCCGACGATGCAGAACTAGAAGACTCGGGCACAGCCGACGCAGGCACCGGCGTCGGTGCCGCCCGTGCCAGGGTGTTGCGCCGCGGAGACCTCGCGAGCTTCGCCGATGACCATGAAGCTGAGCTGCTCGTTGCTCCGCTACTGGCCGTCGAGCGGGGCCACAACATCCTCAACAGCGGGCACCAGGCCGCCTTCGGCACAGTGTTCTTCCTTGCCCGGCCCCATCCACGTCCAGACGATCTGACACTGGCGATCTTTGCCATCAATGACTGGGTCGCACGCTTCGTCCGCGATGAACCCGGTCACGAGACCGGCACCTTCAGCAAACTCGTCACCGACGCCAGCCGCCTCGATGCAGCCGGATTGGCCTTCCGCCACCTGGCCCGCAGGGAATGGCGCCGACTACTGAGACGCCGCTACGCTTACTCGCGTCTAAGCCCCAGCGAACGTGAGTCGTTCGCCTGGGACCAGCTGGTCGCCATCTGGCAGGTCATCGGCCGCCTGGTACGCGGCGGCGTCCCAGCAAGAGTCGTGTTCGTCGACGCGGCGTTCGCCCCCGCGCTTGCCGACGCAGGCGTACGCAGCGTGACGACCGAAACCGAACCACAACGGCCTTCCGCCCGGCGCCGACAACGGACCGACCCCGGACTGCTGATCAAGCTTCAAGAAGTACTCGCTCCGTATTTCGACGACGCCAGGGAGCCCGAAAGCTTCCACAACCCGGCCGACCCCGCCCTGGTGCGCAATCTCTACGAGCCCCTGTACGACGCACTGACCCGGTTGCGGGCAGCAGAGGACAAGGCATTGACCGAAAAGCCGAATGCTCAGGATCGCGGAGGTCCGCATGGCACCGAGGTATGACAACATCAGCCGAGCCGCCTACGTCTTCGACGAGGACGCCGCCCCCTGGGTCGGGCAGTACCGCGCGCTCGACTTCCCGGAGAGCTGGCACAGCAGCGTCCTCAAGCTGTGCAACTTGGGCCGGGACCCTGAGGATGAACCCTTCCGCACCGCGCCGACCGCCCGTTTCGACGGCGTCCTTCAGACACTCGCACCAGATCTCGTTGTGCGCGGCCGGGTTCGTGACCGGCTACGGGTGCCGGTGGAGGACTACTGGCTGTATGTCCCGTCCGACGCGCCAAGCCCCCTGCCCGGCGACACCTTCGACCGGCTCTCCGGGGCCTGGCTGCGCGACCTGCGACCCGAGCCCGAGCACTACTCCACTGTGCTGAAGTGCCTGCGCGAACTCCGGGCAACTCCACCGACGTGGCACGAAACTCCCGTGGACCTGCTTGGCTGCGCCACTACGACGGGCGGCACGGCCTCGCCTGCAGCGCGCCAGTACCAGTTGGCCACCGATGCCGTCGCCCGGCGCATCGCCAGGCTCCTGCCCTACGAGTTCGACGGCGGTCAGCTGAAGTTTCGTGCCGTTCCCAGAGGACCGCGCCAGCAAGGTGCTGAGCTCATGTCCCAGCCGCTGCACCACGAAGTCAAAGGGCGCACCTGGTGGTTCTCGATCGTCATCGCGGTCACGCTGCACACGGTGCCGTTCGACCCGAGGCCGCGTATCCATCTTCACGTCAGCGTGCGACGCTGGATAACCCACGTCGACAAGTCCACGGGAGCAGTCCGGCTGCCGTACCGAACCGCTACGTCTGTCTACCTCGCCCCGAGCATCCCGTGGCTTCCCGGCGCGCCGGCTACAGACCGGTACGCGGTGGCGATGCTGGCACGTGACCGGGCCAGTGGCCAGTTCGCCTGGGGAAAAAACGGACCGGCCCGCATGCTCAGCCGCCTCGAACTCAGCCGTCCGTTCCCTGACCCGCAGGATCTGCTGACACGGCCGCTTCACTGGATCGAGGACCATCCAGGGTCGGGTGTCCGTGCGGCCATCGTCCACAGCACCCGGATGGGCTCCCATGGCATCGGCCCAGGCTTGATGTCGCATCAGCGGTCGCAGCTCATCGAATGGGCCGAGCAAGCCATGCCTGAAGGGCTAAGCCGAGTCCGTAGCCTGCGCCGCTCCACCGCAGGCGTCAACACGCCTCGCAATGTTCGGCCCGCGCCCACCGGAGTAGCGGCCAAGGAAGCAGAGCAGCAGCGGGCGGCCGACGCCCGCCGTGCGGCGCTTGCTCTCGCTGTACGAATTAACCAAGCCGCCGAGCCGGCGCAGGGCCGAGAAGACGACGTCCAGGCCGCCCCACTCATCGAGGCACGGCTGCTGTGGCAGACACCCTCACTGCGTGACGCGGCGATTCGGACTCTAGCTGAGACATTGGGACTTCAAGGGGACGGCTGCCGGGCCGAGGATCGTACCGATGACGCCTACTACAACTCCACCCCTGGCAGCCCGGTGATCCACACGTGGCACACGCCAGAGCTGACAGTCCGGCTGCGATGCCTACGGTTGACCGGCGGACTGGCCGACACCCTCGGCATGAACCCGGCGACGCGGCCGAAGACGAAAGCCCTTACGGACGCCATCGCGGCTCGACGGTCAGTCACCGCCGCATTCCTTACATCAGACCTCGCAGACCCGCAGAAACCAGAACTTGCGCTCATCGAGATCGACCGTCGCAGGGACTACGCGCACGAGTGGGACGACCCGAAGTACGCTCTGCGCCTCGGTGCCGCAGACGCCGGAATACTCACCCAGTTCGTGATGGTGCCCAAGAAGGTCAAGGGTTACAACTCAGAGAAGAACATGGACCACCGCCTGCGATCGGGCTGGCAGGACGGGCTCCGCCAACTCGGCGTGCGGGTACTACCCGAACACACACTGGGCGGCAAACTTCCCGCCGGACTACGGTACGCATCCCTGTGGATGGTCAAGCGCCGCAACGACGGCCCTACCAAACTCCCACGGCACCGACCTGTCGCGGTGATGGTAAGTCCTGTCCAGGAGGGCACAGGACTCGCCGTCGTCACCGGCTGGGATGAGAAGGAGGGCGCCTGGGTTCCCTACCCCAAGTTCCTACTCCTGCAGGTCAAGCAAGCCGAGATCCCTGAGATCGACTCCGACGACCAGCAGCAGCCGACCACACAACCATCAATGCCAGAACAGCGTAGCTCCACACCTGCGGCGAGCGGACGCAAACGCGTCACCTACCGCGTCTGGAAGCAGACCATGGACGAACAGCGCCAAGACACGGCCCGCTACCTGCAGAAGATGATCCGATCCCTGCGAGGCCACCCCACGCTCCTGTTCGCACACGCACAGAACAGCAGAATGCACTGGCCCTGGCTCCAGGACGGCCAGGCCGAACCTGACTCAATCAAGACGGGGCACGCTCCGGCCGCAGGACTGGATCCGGACTTGAGACTCGTCCGCATACGAGACGCCGACGGCCGAGAGACGCCTCAGTGGTGGGGCAACGCCGCGCCCGGAGGGATCAACGGCCTGCCACCCGGTCTCTGGGTCGACGGCCAGGACACCGCAACCGAGGAAAGAACCTTCTACAGCACGACCTCAAAAGCCAGCACATTCCGCGATTCGGCGGTGGAGGCGAACCGCATCGCGCCGCGCCCCATCCGTCAAGGCGTCAACCGCGGGGAGCCGACCATCGACGCAGCCATCCCCGCATGGAATCCGGCCCTGGTCGAAATCGTGGTCATGGGATGCCAGGCCGATGATTCGCCGGAGGCGCTTGCATTGGCTTCCCACCAGCTACGCCAGGCTCCCGACTATCTCGATGCCCTGTCAACGCCGCTTCCCATGCACCTTGCCATGCTGGCTCAGCACTACGTCCTGCCGACCATCGGGGAAGCCGGGGCTGGGAGCGCTGAAACCGGAAGCGATGAACCGGGGATCGAAAGCGAGGAGTCGATCAGGGGCCTTGGAATCTCCGCCGGTCATTCAATAGATGCTGACCTTGCATGGGATCCGGAGCTGTCCGACGCGCCTGGGCTAATGCAACCGCCTGACGAAAGCGGGGAGATTTACCTGCAAGAACCGCTATTCGCTCTCGCCGCGACCGCCGAAAGCGCGTGAAATGTGACCGTAAAGCGGGGCGCTTGCTCAGAATCCTATCTGCGGTTGTTCGCCTCGGACATGGAACAGTTGGTGCCGTCGGGGGAGAGGTGCTTCGGGAATCTGCCGTTCCTGTTCAGCGTCAGGGACGTGCGACGGCAAGATGGACAGATCTGACGGCTGCGTGGACGCCTGCACTGTCTTGAGATATCACGATCCGCAGTGTGACGAGTCGTTCCCGAGCCATGGCATTCCTTCTGGGCGCCGTAGCTGAACAAGCCGTACGTCTCTTCACCGTAATGCTTCGGCAAAATCTTGATCTTCGTGACTTCAGACGCAGACAACAGACGTCACAGTGGGCCAGGGGTAGCGACCTCCCGTGTCGGACGCTCTCGGCACCGATCGGCGTCCAGACGAAATTTGCCACTGCATTCGCTGTAACGCTTTAGGGCTGAGGCGCGGGGGAGCCATGAGCGGATGCTGCCCGAGGCCCGATCGAGGTCCCCTCTACTCAGCAACAGCGCATGTTGAGTCATGCACAGAAAGTATCGATCAGAGTGCGCAGGGTCAAGTGGAGTAATGCTTGCGCGAAGCAGGTGCGGGCTGGCCTCGAGGCCTGTCCCGGCCTGGTGTACCAGCCTGCTCGTCAGGGCTTATGCCGTCGCCATGACTGTCTACCCCAGCTCCGACACCGGGGCGGTCCGGTGACTCATCCGGATCCAGACCCTCGCCCTGGCGGTGCGAGCGCAGATCTGAGCGTTGCGGGAACAACTCGTTGCATGGCGTTGGTCGGCGCCGGATGCTCTGGCGCTGTGCGCGGTTGTGGTGAATTTCAGAGTTCGACGAAGGCGGTGAACCTGGTGCGCTCGCTACCGAAGAACGCGAGCGGCACGGGTTGCCGTCAACGCCGGTCGACTGAAACTCACCAGGACCCCCTGCGGTGGGGCTCAGCTTGATGCCTGCACGTTCATTTCGGTCCGAGCTAGCTGGCTGGCAAGATTGGACCATACGCGGCCCGACTTCGATGCTCACGCCCGGTAATGGGCGCGAGGTTGAGCCAACCCTGAACGTGCCGTAATCTATGAGCATGTGCACCCGAAATGGAGCACCGATGATACGTACAAGAGTTCGAATCCCCCCTCGGACACGTTATTTCCCCACGAGGCGTGATTCCTCTTCGCGTTTCGAGCGATCCCCGTCCCGTTGGGCGGGGATTTTTGCTGTCGTGGCGAGGAAGCTCCCCGCCGGGGTGAGCGGGTAGATCGCGGTCTCGGCTTCGATGGTCCACGCGTGGTGGTCACACACAATGATCATGTTGCTGGTGCGTAAGTAGGCGGCCAGCTTTTCCGGGTCGGGGCTGCGCAGTGCGGGATGGCGACGGTGTAGCCCGCGGTTGTGTCGGATGCGGTCGAGCAGGTGGTCTTCCCGGATGTAGAGGATCGTCGGTTGGGCGGGGGTCCTGGTGCGGGTGCTCGTGTGTCCGTGGCGGCAGCGGTAGCCGGGTCGGCCGTGGACCCAGTGGGAGTCCATGATCCGGCCGCACACGCCGCAGCAGATCACTCCGGCCAACACATAGCAGCGGGGGATGCCGTCGGCTGGGGTCGGTGCGGTATGGATTGCCTGGACGGCGACGAAGTGTTCTTCGCTGACCAGCGGAGTATGCGCGATCTCGCGGGAGATGACCCAGTCAGTGGAGGCGCTCCACCGTTGGATCTCGTGGTGTCGATCGAAGGTTCCCTGTTCAGGGAGGGCGTCACGGTCGGTGCGTTGACGGTTCCAGACCTGCCGCCCGGTGTAGCGGGGGTTGGCCAGGATCGCCGCGACTGTGGTGAGCATCCACTGGTGGCCGCTGCGGTGGGGGTTACGGGCTGGGTCGGCGCCGGACGGGCACGGGACGCTGTTGTCGTTGAGGGCGCGGGCGATGCTGGCCACGCTCCGGCCGGCAAGCCGCTGCTCGAAGATCCACCGGACGTGGGGCGCGGTGGCAGGGTCGGGCTCCAAGCGGTGCAGGCGCCGTCCCCAGGCGGCGTGGGCGCGGTTCGGATGAGGGCCGGCGTCGGC
Organism: Micromonospora sp. NPDC005220; assembly: GCF_040607895.1. Taxonomy (NCBI): domain Bacteria; kingdom Bacillati; phylum Actinomycetota; class Actinomycetes; order Micromonosporales; family Micromonosporaceae; genus Micromonospora; species Micromonospora sp. NPDC005220. Next base: position 21,777 of record NZ_JBEXHP010000033.1, on the reverse strand, counting down.
GAGCCGGTAGCCGTAGGGTGGTCGGCCGCCGAGGTGTCGGCCCTGCATCTCTGCCTGGGCGCGCATGGCCGCGGTGGTGCGATGCCGGGCCCGGGACACCTCCCGTTGGGAGTGCACACCGAGCAGGTCCAGCAACGCCAGTTGCCGCGGGTTGTCGAAGTCCACCGGCCCGTAGGTTTCCGGAAGCCACAGCTGAACGCCATGCCTGAGCAAGGTGGGGGTCAACTGTTCTAGCTGTCGGCCGTGGAAGGCGCGTTCGTACTCGCCGACGACGATCGCGTCGAACCCGCGTGCCGGGTCCGTCACCGCGGCGAGCAGCCGTGCCGCCTGCGGCCGGTCCGGCCAGGGCACTCGGCGGGAGACGCCGTCGTCGAAGAACTCCACCACGATCCGGCCATGACCGGCGACCAGGTCGCCGGCGTAGTCACGCTGCCACCGGCACGACGACGCCCGATCCTGAAAGTCGACGGTGGACATCCGTCCATAGAACGCGAACCGCAGTCCGTCCGCGGACGAGGTGAACCGTTGTGGCCGTAGCTTCCGCTGCCCGGCAGCCCAGGACGAGAGAGTGCTCCGTCCCGGTTCTGCCGCCGCCCTCGTCGCCATAAGACCTCCACGATCGGTGCATCTACCCCGTCATGGTTCCCACGTCCAGAGTAGGAGGACCGGTTGGTCTATGCAGCTCTGGCACCCTTTTGGGTGGTATCGGCGGCCTCCGGCCGGCTGGCTGGCGGACAGCGATCGAGATGGGCAATAGGGTTCGTCGCATTCGCACACAACGGGGTTGCCATCGACGGAGCGCTCGCTGCTGGCATGTCCACCGGATCAGGGAACGTAGGAGGCTGATCGTGGACGACGAGTTGGTGACACCCTCACTGACCTGCTGGAGCCTCGGTGGACGGCTTGGTCGCGGCCCAGCTGGCGAGCATGCGGAGCGCGTCGCCGGCGGGGGTGCCTGCGGTCGCGCTGTACGCGGTGAGGGTGAGGCCGGGGTCGGCCGGTAGTGGCATCGCCTCGAAGGCCAGCTCGAGCCGGCCGACCACCGGATGCTGGAAGCGTTTGACTCCGGTGTGGTGCAGGCGCACGTTGTGGGCGGCCCAGCGGGTGCGGAAGTCGTCGCTGCGGGTGGCGAGCTCGCCGATCAGGTCGCTCAGCGTCTTGTCGTACGGGTCGCGCCCAGCTTCGGTGCGCAGCAGCGCGACGGTGGTGTTGGCAGCCTCGTCCCAATTGGGGTAAAGCTCGTTGGCGGCCGGGTGAAGAAAGCAGAATCGAGCCAGGTTGACCGGTCGCGTGGTGGCCTCGAAGGCGGGGGAGTAGAGCGCCTCACCGAGCCTGTTGGCGGCCAGGATGTCGAGGCGTCCGTTGCGTACGAATGCGGGGGCCTCGGTCATCGCGTCAAGCAGGCTCTGCACGCCGGGCCGAATCTGCTGCTTGGTCGGCCGGCGCCGGACGCGCGGGCTGCTGTTGGCGGCGCGGGCGAGGTCGTAGAGGTGGGAGCGTTCTGCCTCGTCGAGGTGCAGGGCGCGGGCGATGGCGTCCAGCACGCTGTCGGAGACGCCGGAGAGGTTGCCGCGCTCGATGCGGGTGTAGTAGTCGGGGCTGACCCCGGCGATCATCGCGACCTCAGCGCGGCGCAGCCCGGCGACGCGACGGGTGCCGCCGAAAGAGGGCAGCCCGGCCTGTTCGGGGGTGATCCTGGCGCGCCGGGAGGCCAGGAACTCACGAACGCCGTCCTGGGTTTCCATGACAACCACGCTACGGCCACGCCTTCGTCGCATGGGGGTTCTGTCGTTACCTGTTACGGCAAACCCTCCCATCGGTGTCAACCGGGGCGTTCTCTATAAGTGAACCCATCGCCAGAGGAGGACAGCATGGAACTGCAGCCCGTCCGGCCCACCGTGAAGACGCCCGCCGAAGCGTTCACCGGCGACGTCTACCTGACGCCGATCTACAACGGCACCGGGCCGTCGAGGATGACAGCCGCACTTGTGAGGTTCACTCCCGGTGCCCGATCGAACTGGCACTCGCACGCCGTCGGGCAGACCCTGCACGTTACCGAGGGTGTCGGTCTGGTCGGCATCCGCGACGGATCTGTCGTCCGTATCCACGCAGGTGAGACCGTGATCTGTCCGCCCGACGAGGAGCACTGGCACGGCGCCGCCGCGGACAGGTTCATGAGCCACCTGGCCCTGCTCGAGGCCAAGCCCGACGGCGGAGATCCCACCACGTGGCTCGAGCCGGTCGCTCAGGACCTGTACGAGAAGGCGAACCAGCAGTGAGCGACCTCACTCCACGGCAGCAGGCGACGGCGGCCATCGGAGCCTTCACCGCCGCGGGCCAGCTCCCGCAACTGCGCGACGCCCTTGCCGACGGCCTGGACGCCGGTCTGACGATCAACGAGATTAACGAGATCCTGATCCAGATGTACGCCTACGCGGGCTTCCCGCGCAGCCTCAACGGCCTCGGCACATTCATGGACCTGCTCGAACAGCGCCGCGCGAAGGGGATCACTGACGAGGCCGGCGCGGAGCCGACACCGTTGCCCACCAGTAAGAACAGCGTCGAACTCGGCACGCAGAACCAGACCCAGCTCGCCGGCGCACCGGTAACCGGGCCGCTGTTCGACTTCGCCCCGGCCATCGACCAGTTCCTCAAGGGACACCTGTTCGGTGACATCTTCGGCCGCGACAACCTGGACTGGCAGAGCCGCGAGATCGCCACCGTCGCGGCCCTGGCCAACCTCGACGGGGTCGAGGGTCAGCTGCAGTCCCACTTCGGCATCGCCCTCAACACCGGCCTGACCCAGCAGAACCTGCGGGGTCTGATCACGGTCCTGCACGAGCGGGTCGGCGAGCCCCAGGCCGACCGTGCCGGCGCGGTCCTCGACAAACTGCTCGCGAACCAGCACTGATCCACCGCCCAACGCAACCCTAAGGACTACCAATATGCGTGCCACCCTCATGTACGGCGCGGGCGACGTCCGCGTCGAAACGATCGCCGACCCGACCATCCAGGAACCGACCGACGCGGTTGTGCGTGTCGTACGTGCCTGTGTCTGCGGCAGTGACCTGCACCCGTACCACTCCATGCCCGCCTCCGAGCAGGGGGTACAGATGGGTCACGAGTTCCTCGGCACGGTCGAGCAAATCGGCTCCGACGTGGCAGGCGTCAAGGTCGGCGACCTGGTCGTGGCGTCGTTCTCGTACCAGGACAACACCTGCGAGTTCTGCCGTGCGGGTCTGCAGACCGCCTGCGCACACGCCGAATTCGGCTTCTTCAGCGCCGCGCAGGCTGAGCTGATCCGCGTGCCCCTCGCAGACGGCACGCTGGTCAAGCTGCCCGTCGGCGTCGACTCCGAGCTGCTGCCCTCGCTGCTGACCCTGGCCGATGTGTACGGCACCGGCTACCACGCCGCCAAACGCGCCAACGTCACCGCCGGTGACACCGTAGCCGTCATCGGCGACGGCGCGGTCGGCCTGCTCGCGGTGCTGTCGGCCAAGCAACTCGGCGCTGAGCAGATCATCCTGATGGGCCGCCATAAGGTCCGCACCGACCTGGGTCGCGAGTACGGCGCCACCGACGTCGTCGCCGAGCGCGGCGACGACGGCATCGCCAGGGTCCGCGACCTCACCAACGGCGGCGCGCTCAAGGTCCTGGAAGCCGTCGGCCTCCGGCCCGCCTACGACCAAGCCGTCGGCATCGTCCGCGCGGGCGGCGTCATCAGCCGCGTCGGCGTGCCCCAGTACGAGGAAGCACCGATCGGTTTCGCCAGCCTGTTCGGCCGCAACATCACCCTCGACGGCGGCCCGGCTCCCGTGCGTGCATACATCGTGGACCTGCTGCCCGGCATCCTCGACGGCAGCGTCAATCCGGGCAAGGTCTTCGACCGTACCGTGGCGCTCGACGAGGTCCCCGCGGCCTACCGCGCCATGGACAACCGCGAGGTCCTCAAGGCCCTCATCGCCCTCTAGGCCTCACAACACCTGCATCACAGGGTGCCCTGAGTCTCGCGCTTCGGGCATCCTGTGAGGCGCGGAAGTCGCGACTGCAGCGCTCGCGCCCGCACTCACATCGATCGGCCCGGGGCGCCGTGCTCAGACCGTCACCTGCGGCTGTCCAGCGCTCACGGGCCAAGACCCGACGCCGGCAACTACGGCTCCCTCAACCAGCAGGCAGCGTTGCGTTGGGTGCAGTGCAACACCGCCGGCTCCGCGGCAGGCCCAGTGAGACGTGCCGGTGAGTCCGCTCGGTCTCCACCCAGTCGGCGAGCCATTCCTGGATGTTGCCGCGGGACCCGACCCGCGTCGGCGGCAGCCGGTCCCGGGCGGTCAGTATCTGGACGCGGTAGTTGGCATCCACGTTGAGGACTTCGGCGGCCCGTGCGACGCCATTGAACAGGTCACGCAGGATCTGGTTGTCCATCGTCGGCCCCGCGCACACGCTGGCGTTCGTGTGATGACGCAGCTCGGGTGAGTTCGACGGATTGGTGACGAGGTAGCCGAGCGTCGGGTGGCTGACCAGCGTGTCGAGGAAGAACTGGGCAGCGCCTTTCATGGCCGGGTAGTTGGCGCGCAGGAACTCGACGTCTCCGGTGAACTGGTAGTGGTCCCAGATCATGGTGGCCAGCCAGGCGCCGCCGGTTTGCCACATTCCCCACAGGGCTTCGTCGACCACCGACGAGCCGCGCCACGCGTCGGTGTTGTGGTGGGTGACCCAACCCCCTGCGCCGTACTGCACCTGAGCAGTGCGGGCGCCGGTCACCGTCAGATCTTTGATCATATCGAAGACCGGCAGGTAACACTCGGCCAGGTTGGTGGTGTCGGCCGGCCAGTAGTTCATCGGCAGGTTCGCGTTGATGGTGTACTTCGAATCCCATGACGGGGCCATCTGGTCATTCCAGATCCCCTGCAGGTTCGCCGGCTGGCTGCCCGGCCGTGAGGAGGAGATCAGCAGGTAGCGACCGTACTGGAACAGCAGCGCGGAGAACTGCGGATCGTTGACGCTCGCGTGCTGCGCGATTCGCACGTCGGTGGTTTTGTCGGCCGCCGTCGTGCGTCCCAGATCGATCGACACCCGGTTGAACAGCGCTTGATAGTCGGCCACATGGCGACTGCGCAACTGGTCGAAGCCGATGGTGCGGGCCGCGTCGAGGTGCCGCCGCGCGATGCCCTGGTAGTCGCCGTTGACGGTCCGGTAGTTGACGTAACTGGAACCGATCGACACCAACAGGGTGACGCTTGTCGCGCCGGAGACCCGCAGCGTGCCACCAGAGCTGCTGACCGTGCCGCCGCTCACGGCGGCATTGGCCAGAGCAAGGAACCGGACCTGCCCGATGATGCCCTCCATGTTGCCGGAGACACCGTCGAGGCCGATCGTGGCGGCGTCCGGGCTGGACACGGTCGTCCGTTGCGGGCTGCCGAGCGTGGCGGTGAACGTGATCGCGTTTGCCCGGTCAGCGGTCAGGCGGATCACGATCACCTGGTCCGGTGCGCTGGCGAACACCTCACGCTGAAACCGCACCCCGTTGAGCACGTAGCTGGTGGTAACGGTGGCCGTGGTCAGATCGAGGGTCCGCTGGTACTGCGACGCCCCGCTGGCACTGCCAAAAGCCAGCCGCAGGTCGCCGACCGGCTGGTAGGCCAACTGCCCCACCGGACTGCCCAGCATGGTCTGGTTGATCAGATCCTGCGCCTGCGTCCACTGATCGGCGAAGACCCGCCGCCGAATCTCCGCCAGGTTGGCCGCACCACGGGTGTTGGCCGAGTCATACGGGCCACCGGCCCACACGGTGTCCTCGCTCAGCTGCAGCCGATCGGTGTCGACATTCCCGAACACCATCGCGCCTAACCGGCCGTTACCAATCGGCAGAGCCCGTAACCAATCCGTACCCGCCGGCTCGTCGTACCACAACGCCATGTCGTTGGCTGCCAGCACCTGTGGGGGTGCAGTCGACCCGGCCCGAGCGGCTGCGGTCCAACCCGCCGGCAGCAGCATGACACCAGCCCCAGCCGCCCCGGCTCCGAGAAGTTTCCTTCGTGTCACTTCAGGCATGTTGTCTCCTTTATGCAGCCGAGCGATGCAGCGGCGGCCCCAGTCGCTCCGGTCGTGACGATCGCAGGCAGGAGGAGCGGAACGTTGACGAGGACTGAGATAAAAAACGATCAATGCGTTGCCGCAGGACCACATGCGCTGCTGTCGTCCCGACCGTCCAGGGCTCGTAAACCCAGCCCACACCGTTCGCGCCGTCGCCCTGCGGAGTCGGCGCGCATGAGGCGATCGACTGACGGGTACTCCTCTAAGGTCAGACGTACCCTCTGGGCCGGGCCGGTCCCCACGGCCGACCCGACGCTGCCGCCGTACCCGGACCACGCACGCCGGTGGCCGAGACCCACCCGGCGTGGCGGCGCTTGACGGGGCACAGGTACTGGCGGCCGTCAACGAGGGCGAAGACTGGCGGGCACCAGCCGGAAGTCTGGCGGCCCGTCGCCCGGGGCCGCCGCGACCAGCGCCTCTGACCTCCCGCCTCAGGCATCAAGGATCTGCCATTCCTGGCTGATCTCGCCGCTGACCGGTTGCTGGACCGCCCTGGCGCCGTCCGCGGTGGAGCCGCCTTCGACCCCGACACACCAGCCATTGCTCACGTTGACGAACCGGTAGTATCCGCTGGTCGTCGCCGGGACGAAATTCCACCACTGGTTTCGTCCGCCGTTGTCGGCCCATTGAACGAGCGCCGCGCCCTGGCCCGAGCCACCTGGACTGTCCAGGACTTTCCCGCTTTTGACACCGGACAGCCGGAATGAGCCATCGCTGTTGGGTAGCAGCCGCCACTGCTGGTTGGCTGCGCCAGTCCACGGCCACTGGATGACAGTTGCCCCGTCCGTGGTGGAGCCGCCGTTGACGTCCAACACCTTTGCGCTGCGCCGGTTGACCAGTCGAATGACGCCGCCGCCGGCGGCGGCTGGCAGACCTACGACAACCTGTGTCTGTTGCCCGGCCGTCAACGAGATCACCCGGGCATGCGGGCCGAGCGGCGAGGGGGTGACCGTTGCGGACGTGGTGATGGATGCCATCCCGCGCCGGCTGATGAGGGTAATCGCCTGGGTGATCGTCGAGGTGAGTGCCACGGTTACTGAGCGACCAGGCAGATCCCAGGAGAGGCTGTGAATGCGGACCTGGTTGCGTCCGCGGACTCCGGTGATGGTGCCCCTGGCGAGCTGGCCGGGCACGGCGGGCAGCAGCTCGATGACGCCGGGCCTGGTGTACACGAGCGCTTCGCTGAGCACGGCCGGCAGCGTGTTGGCCGCATCGGCGTTGTAGGTCTCCAGGTTCGGGTTGTGTGCTGTCATCAGCGACCGGAAGATCATGTTATTGCCGATGATCTTCCGGAGGTTGTTGTAGACGCCTGCGGCGTCCTTCAGCCGAGCGGAGGCAAGGGCTCGATGCAGGCTGCCGTGCGCTGAGGTGTTCTCGTCACCGCGCAGCGCCAGGGCCCTGAGTGCGGAGGTGACCAGCCCGGGCGCGTCCTCGGGATTGATCTCGTGCAGGGGCCACGCGCCGTACAGGTGATGGACGTGCCGATGGTTGTAGCGATCCGTGAGTCCCGGCCAGGACCATTCGGCGAGGGCGCCGCTGCCGTTGATGGTGTAGGGCGGGAGCTTCGCCAGCAGGGCCGTCCAGCGGGCGACGCCTTGGCCGGCGCCCTGTTCGACACCGAGCGCGTTGGCGGCCTCGACGGCCGCCCGCAGGGCGTGTCGGCCGGCCTGGATGTCGCCGGTGGCGTTGATCGCCAGCAGGACGTTCGTGCTGGCCGGCGAGTTCTCCATCGAGAACGACGGCACGAACACCACACGACCGGCCGAGTCGGTGCGGGTCAGGAAGTCCTCGTAGAACAGCGCCAGCTCCATCAGCGCCGGTCCCAGCTTCTCAGCCAGGAACGTCCGGTCCCCGGTGACCTGGTAATACTCCAGCAGCGGGTAGAGCAACCAGTCCGCGCCACCGGTCCAGCACTGGCCGGGGAAGCCGGGGTCGAAGTGCAGCATGTATCCGTACTCGCCGTCGGTTCGTGATGGGGCCAGGAAGCCGCGGGCGCCGTACAGGTTGCGCGCGTTCGTGCGCCAGTGGGCGAGCTGGCCGAGGATCAGGTTGAAGTAGCCCTGCATGGCATCGGTGAGGTCGAGAATGTTGCCACCGGCGACCTGCAGGTTGATGTTGGCATCGGTGGTGAAATCGTCGGCCCAGGCGCCATTCCAGGTGCCGGCCCAGATTCCGGTCAACCGCGGCGGCAGCACGCCGCTGGAGCTGATGAACAGGTAACGGCCGCTGTCGTAGAGGCGCTCCAGCAGGGCCACATCGATGGTGGTGCGGTTGGCGTTCTGCCGGGCGATCAGCTCGGTGGTCGACAGCTGCCGGTCGGCGACGGAGACGTTCAAGTCCAGGCGGGAGCGATCGTACATCGCCGAGTGCAGGGTGACGTGCCGGGTGCGCAGCTCGGCGTAGTCGGCGCGCACCGCGGCCAGCGCCGCATGCAACGGCTTGCTGTCCCAGGCCGTGGGTGACTCGTAACGGTCGAGTTTGGTCAGCAGGAGGAGCCTGGTTGCCGCGGCGACGACGATGCTCGACCCGTTCGCGGCTACCGTGCCACCGGTGGCCACGACCCGGGTGACGCCCTCGAAGCCGAACGCGCCCTGCCCGGACGGGTAGGTGCCTCGCAGGTTCAGGTAACCGGAACCGTCGATGACGCTGGCCAGGGTGGTGAAACGGACCGAGCCGGGGACGCCCGCGAGGGAGGTGTTGGCGCTCAGCGTCGCGTCGATCGATCGGCCGGATGCCGGGGTCAGTTCGTGTACGACGACGTTGTCGGCCCGGGAGGCGAAGGCGCGGCGAGTCCAGGTGCCGTTGCTGTCGGTCCAGGTGGAGGTGACCTCCCCGGTCCGGAAGTCGGTGATGCGGGCGTACCCGTTGGCCGTGGTCATGCTGGGAGTGCTGATCTGCAACTCGAAGCCGGGGTGGTAGGTCTGGGTCCAGCGCAGGCTCCAGCCGGCCGCGAAGTCCGTGTTGGCTCCGCCGTAGTTCCCGGCCAGCGCCTTGTCTCGCACGCCGGCCAGCCGCCCTGAGATTACCGGCGGGGTCACGCCCCGGCTGCCGTTGGGCATCACGAAGCGGTGGTGATTGAAGATCACCTTCTCGAGGGTCGGCGTTCCGTACAGGACGGCGCCGTACTCGCCGTTCCCGACGAGGAACCCGTCCGTCCAGGTTGTCGCCGCGGTCGCGTCGTAGATCCCGCGCTCGGGCAGCGTGACCTGAGGCGCAGCGGCGGCGGCCCGTCCGGCGCCCACGGCCGGGATCAGGGCCGCCGAGCCGGCGGTCAGCGCGGCAGTGGCGAGGAGGCGCCTACGGCTCACGGGTAGGTCTGTCATCCGAAGTCCCTTGTCGACGCCGAGGCTGGAGGGTTGTGCTTCATGTCGTCCGGCACCCGCAGCCCGTCGGTCCTGGGCTACGGACATCGGCTGTGCGTTGTCGAATCGATTCGGCGAGAATAAAGATTACGTTGATGTTCGTCAATTCCATCGAGATCGGATCGTGGTCTTCTCGGGCGCGGGAACCCCACGCCCGAGCAGACATCTCAACGATGGGTCAGCTGGTCGCCGGAAGTCGGACTTGTCAACCACCTCTGCCACTGGTCAGGCGGGCACGAATTGCCACTGTTGGTTCGTCCCGCTGTTGGCGGTCCACTGCACGACCTGCGCGCCGTCACTTGTCGCTGCGGCGTAGACGTCGGCCGCCAGTCCGCTGGCCTGGCTGACGATGGTGTAGTAGCCGTCACCGGTGGGCCGCAGGTACCACGACTGGTTGGTGCCGCCATTCGCCGACCACTGCTGCAGTTGCAGGCCCGTCGTGGTGCTGCCGCCGTTGACGTCGAGCACCTTTCCGGAGGTGGTGTAGCGCAGGGTGTAGGCGTCCTGGGTGGCGCTGATCGTCCAGGTGGGGGTGCCGCTCTGCTGGACCGCTTTGGCGCCGTCGGCGGTGGAGTTGCCGGCGATGGCGAGGGGCTTTCCGCTGTTGCGGTTGACGATGCGGTAGGTGCCGGGAGTGGGCCCGGTTCCACCGCTCCCACCGAGGGTGAGGTACTCGGCCGAGTCGGTGAAGAGGGTGCTGCCGGACTTAGCGGTCGACAGTTGCAGGTACACGCGGCTGCCGGTGGCGGGGGTGGTGAAGGACACCGGTTGGGTGACCCGTGAGCCGAGTGGGATGGTCAGGTTGCTGTTGCCGGACGCGACGACCGTGCCGGTCGGGCTGTCGAGCCGGGCGGTCCAGGTGAAGCCCACGGAGGTGTTGGTGAGGTCGTCGTTGAACACTGTGATGTTGCGGGTCACCGTGGCGTTGCGGGCGTAGCTGGGTACCGCCTGCGGCAGCGGGAAGGTGCCGTTCGAGTCCGAATTGCCGGAGGCGGACCAGTAGGGGAGGTCGACCGCGGCCACCGGGTTGAACGCCGCCTGCACGCGCTGGATCTGTGCGTTGCTCCACGGGTCGGGCAGGTTGTCCGCACCGTAGACCGGGCGAGTGTTCTCCTCCGTGGTGAAGTCGGTGGTTCGCACGCCCGGCACCACGCTGGCCCAGGCAGACAGCAGCGTGTACGGGCGCAGGTCGCTGGCGTCCTTGCCGCGCTTGGCAGCAGTTGCGGTGGCGAACCACGTGAAGCCCTGCTTGGTGCTGCAGGCAGGCCAGATGTACTCGCCCTCGCCGTCCGGGCGCCCGGAATGGCGATTCAGGGCCTCGCCGTAGCGGCCGACGCCGTCCAGGTAGTGCGCGAAGATGGCGAAGTTGGGGTAGTTCATGGCCGGGTACCGGCTGGGCGAGTCCGCGCCAATGCCGGCGTCGATGCTGATCGGCCGAGTGCCGTCGTTGCCGTTCATCGCCGCGTACAGGTCCTGTTGGAACTGCTGCGAGTCGTTGCTGTTGGAGCTGGGCTCGTTGATCTGGCTCCAGCGGATGATCGCCGGATGGTTGCGGTCGCGCAGGGTCAGCGCACGAGCGTGGGCCACCATGTTGGTGCGTCCGGACACGAAGTCCTGGGAGCCACTGCGGATGGCGGTCTCGTCGATGACCATCAGGCCCATCTCGTCGGCCACGTCGAGCATGTACGGGCTGGCCGGTTCCATGTGCATGCGTACCACGTTGTAGTGGAGACGCTGGTAGTTGTTCACCGCCGCGGGCCAGCCGCCGTTGCCGGACGACGGCGGCAGGAAACCGGGCAGGGTGTCGTACGCGTCGCCCTTACCGCCGTAGTTGACCCGGTCGTAGTCGGCGCCCTGCAGGCTGTCGCCACGGAAGTTCACCCGCACGCCGTTGAGGTAGTAGTACTCGCCGTTCTGCGTGCTCTCCCGGAACCCGAAGCGGTACGTGGCGTCACTGGTGCGGCCGTCGTCAGCTGTGGCGTGGATCGCCAGGCGGTGCAGTTGGGCCCGGTACCCGGACCGGTACGGCACATTGGGCCACCAGTACGAGGTGGTGCCGAGGTCCCACGCCACGGGGCCCACCGTGACCTTCGCCGTCGAACGGGCCGCCACCGTCACGGTCTGCTGCGGCAACTGCGGGTAGCTGAAGGAGCCCGCGCCGTCGGACGTGATCGACCCGCTCAGGGTGACGGTTCTGGTCGCGGCCGAGGAGTTGGTCACCGACACGTCGTAGCTGAGGGTGCGGTTCGCCACCGAGGTACGGACGAACGCGTCGCTGACGTACACCGCCGGGTACACCCGCAGGGACGCGGACCGGTAGATGCCCTGCGGTATCGCCTCGGACCAGTCGGCCGCTATGGGGACCAGGTACTTGCCGTCGGACGACCTCAACGCGCCACGGCCCTTCACCTGCACGCTGATCGTGTGGGTGGTGCCCGGTGCGGCGTAGCTACTGATGTCGAAGTTCGACGGGGTGAACGCGGTGGTCTGGGTCGCCACCGCCCGGCCGTCGACGGAGAGTGTCGCCTGGTGGTTGACGGCGCCGAACTCGATCCAGGTCGACTGCGGCTGCCCCGAGTCCGGCACGGTGATGCTGCGCGAGTACACCGCCTCGTTCACGTCGGTGAAGCCCTGCTTGTACCAGCCGCCACCGGGCACCGCGATCGAGGTCGTTGCCCGGCCGGAGGGCGTGAAGCTCCACGTCCCGTTCAGATCGACCGAGGCGATGGCGCCGTTACCGGCCGCCACACCGTCAAGTCCGGCGGCCGCGACACTGTGCGTCGCGACCGGCACGGCCCGGGCCGACCCGGGAGTTGCCAGGGTCACGCCACCCAGCGCCAGGGGCAGGCCGAGCGCCACGATCGCGGCCAACCCTCTGACCGACGCCGACACTCGACCACCCCGGCGGACGTTCGTACGATGCACGGTAACCTCCTGCGACTCACCCGACAGCCTTCCGACTCCGGGCCAAGGCTTCGTTGCTGACGGTAGTCGAATCGATTCGACGACCCGCCGGCGTCGTCGGCCACCCGGGAGGGTGAACACAGCCGACACGTAGATGTGATTAACCGGCAACATGGGCACTGAGTCAAGGATTTGGGCTCATCTATCTTGCATCGAAGCCTTAAATTCTATTAATTCCGACAGAAGCCGCAGCAAAGGTAGGATGAAAGGCCCGCCGGCATCACGGTTGACGCTGCAGAAAATCTCATGGTCGCCTGACGACGCCGGTGCCTATCGCGAAGCTCGCGCAGCGCCTGATCCTTCTGGCTCGTGACGAGCGCCCGCTGACCGCGCGCCAGGAGCGCCGACACTAGTTGGCGATCGTGTGCGTCTTGCCGGTTCCCGGCGGCCCCAGAACCACGACCCCCGTCTCGGCGCGAAGCAGCTCGATGACGTGCATCTGCTCATCGTTCGTCGCCTTGCAAAAGAGAGGGTCGCCACCGAGCACGTCGCCGTTGACAGCACCCTGACTCCCCAGTCACCCGTTACGCTGCTCGGGCTCCGTGTCCACCACAAGCTGAGCAAGCGCAACGGGAACCCGAGCGTCAGGTTGGCGCAGCGCCTCTCGGATGTGCTGATAAGTCTCGGCAAGGAGCACCCGGCTGCGCCTACGTACCAACAGCGCCGGCGACAAGCTGACCACCGGGATGCGCTGCAACTCATCACCCGCCACCGCGGGGTGGGCTTCCTCGTGCACCGCCGTATCCAGACATTCCTCAAGAAGGCCGACGATCGGAGGCAGCAAAGCTAGTACTCAGCAGGAGATCTGTTTCAGGGCTCGGTGAGGGCTTGTCGGGCGTAGTGGCTGATCTTGGCTGCGGCTTGGCGTCGACGTCGGAAGATGGACCAGGCGATGACGTCGGCGACGCGTCGGGTGGGTTCGAGGATCAGGGCGTGGAACAGCCGGCGGAGTTCGTTGACGGTGATCGGGATCAGGCCGTCCGGGGTGGTGGTGCTGGCCGCTGCGGCGGCGGCGAGGAACGCGTGGGCGGCGATGACGAGGGTGGTCCAGCGGTGCCAGGCCCGCCAGCGGCGGTGTTGGTGCTGGTCCAGGCCGAGCCCGGTCTTGGTGGCCTGGAACGATTCCTCGATGCTCCACCGTCGGCCGGCGACAGCGACCAGGTGGTGCAGCGGGGCCGGTTGGGGTGACCAGCAGCGGTAGAACGCCAGCTCACCGGTGGTGCGGTTGCGGCGGATCAGCAGCCAGTGGTGACCGTCGTGCTCATCGGCGGCCAGGGGCAGGGTGACGAACGCCCAGTCGTAGTAGCGGTGGCCTTTCGCTCCCTGGCCTGCGGAGATCCGCTGCCACGCCCGCGTCGGCGGGTCGGCGGCGATCTGGTCTGCTCGCTGGACGCCAAGTCCGGTCGGGGCTCGGTGCGAGCAGGCGACCGCGAGGACATAGCCGAGTCGATGGCCACGCAGAGCCGCGGCCAGGTGCGGGTCACCGCCGTAGGCCTCGTCGCCGGCAACCCACCGGCAGGGCAGCCCACCGGAGACGGCGGTGTCGATCAGCCGCCGTGCCAGCTGCGGTTTCGTGGCGAACCCGATCGTGTCGGGCACCCCGGCCTCCGCCCGTCGCGCGGGATCGTCGGTCCAGGATTTCGGTAGGTAGAGAGCGACGTCGACCAGGGTGTGCCCCGCCGGTGAGGCATAGGACAGGTGCACCGCGAGCTGACAGTTCTCGATCTTTCCGGCGGTGCCGGAGTACTGCCGTTGCACCCCGACCGTGTGCACACCCTTCTTCAGATCACCGGTCTCATCGATCAGCAGCACACCGTCGGGGTGCCCAAGCTTGACCGCGACGAAGTCCCGCACCTCGGCACGCACCTGCGCGTCGTCCCACCGGGCCCGACCGATCAGATCCTGCATCCCGCCCGGACCGTCATCGCCGGCGTGCTCCGCGATCGTCCAGCAGTTCTTGGTCGGCAACGGCGCCAGCAGCCCGGCCATGAAGTCCCGCACCCGCCGGCGGGGCTCAGGCCGGCCAAAGCACGACCCGACCACGTCCATCAGCTCGTCGAACAGCCCCAACCATCGCTGGACGTCTACTCTGTAGGCGGCAGCCACCGCCGTATCTTGGGTCCACACAACCACGAGACTCAGCGGTGGCTGCTCCACGCTCACGGACAAAACCACACTGCTACAGCAGGTCAGAACGGATCTCCTGCTGGAGTACTAGTACCGTACGTGGACGAGCGGCGCGAATAAGCCAGTAGAGCAAGTGGGCTACTGAATCAGTCGGTGAAGGGTGGGCTGCCGAAGTGGGACAGACGGCAGCTTATCGATGGGATCAGGTGGCGGATCCGGATCGGGTCGCCCTGGCGTGACGTCCCGGCCGAGTACGGACCCTGGCGGACGGTCTACGGCCTGTTCCGCCGCTGGCAGCGCGACGGTACCTGGGACAGGATCTTGACCGCGTCACCGGCCGCCCGCGATGCGGAAGGCCGGATCACGTGAACGGTCAGCGTGGACTCGATGACCAGCGGCGCGCACCAGCACGCCGCGGGCGCAGGTCCAGCAGGCTGTCGGTGATGGTGAAGGTCGGGATGTACTGGAACTCGATCTGCGCCACGTCGGGAGCACCGATGCCGGCCTGCAACGCCGTGCGCAGCTTGGTGTACTCCGGGGCGCCCTGATCGGCGTTGACCACCTCGACCTTGACGGCCGGGTACTTCTGTTCGAACAGCGCCACCTCTTGCGCGATGTCCGGCCCAGGCCCAGAACGTCAGCTCGGTCGCAGTCGACATCGCCTTGTCGATGTCGGCCTGGCTCACCGCCTCGGCGGCGGAGGTACCGCCGCCGCACGCGGCCAGGCGGCACTCAACGACACCGCTCCGGCCGCGGCGAGCAAGGTTCGACGGCTTACCGGGAACTGTGGGGACGATGTGGCCAAGGCGAACTCTCATCAAAAGGGCAGGGGGACCGGCGCGCCGGGCAACGGAGTGCTGGGGACAGGGGGTATCGAGAGAGGTGCGCGTCCGCGCGGGTGCTACCGCCGCTCGTCAGCGACGGCCGGTGCGGGTCTCGGGTGACGTGCCGCCGTAGGTGGACAGATCGACGCTGATCAGGGCTGGGTGGATGGGACTTCGCTGCCGGCGGGCTGACCGTGCGGGCCACCGTGGGCATGGGGGATCGCTCGGCGGCCACGTCACGGGATCGGCCGGGGCGGTGGTGGCGCCGTCGAGGCGCGGACGACGAGCTCGACCGGTTGGTCGGCCGCCGGTGGAAGCTCGACGTCCGGCTTCTCGATGACCTGTACCAGCAGCGCGAGGCCCTGCCGCGTGACCTCGTCGAACGGCTGCCGCACGGTGGTGAGCGGGGGAGTGACGTAGGCGGCGACCGGGATGTCGTCGAACCCGACGACGCTGATGTCCTCGGGCACGCGGCGCCCGGCCTCGAGCTGCGCGCGGATGAGACCGATCGCCATGTCGTCGTTCGCGGCGAACACCGCGGTCACGGTGCCGTCGCTGGCCAGTTCCCGGCCCGCCGCGTAGCCGGACGCGGCCGACCAGTCGCCCTCGACGACCGGCGGCTCGTCCGCGCCGTGGGCTCGCAGCGCCTCGCGCCAGCCGGCGAGACGGTCCCGTGCCGAATACCACCGCTGCGGGCCGGCCAGGTGATGGACGGTCGCGTGCCCCAGCTCCAGCAGGTGCTCGGTCGCGGCCCGCGCGAGCCGGCCCGCGCCGACCCTGGCGGTCACCACCTGCGGCGCGGCGAAGGTGGGCGGCGCGCCGAGGACCAGGACCGGCACGTCGACGCTGATGAGGCCGACGCCCTCGTCGATCGGCTCGGAGATGACGACGCCGTCCACGCCCTGGCCCAGCAGCGACGCCAGGGCGCTCGCGATGCCGCCCGGGTCGCCCTCGATCGTGGCGGCCACCCGCAGCGTGTAGCCCACCTCCCGGACCGCCCGCTCGATGCCCATGAGCCACGACGCCGGCCCGTACAAGGCGCTGCCGAGCGTCACCACGCCGATCGACCGGGTCCGCCCGGAGGCCAGCGCCCGGGCCGCCTGGTTGCGCCGGTAGCCGAGCTCCTCGGCGGCGTCCAGGACCCGCCGGCGCACGTCGGCCGAGACATACGGCTCGTCGTTGAGGACCCTGGACACCGTCTTCTGGGAGACGCCGGCCAGCCGCGCGACGTCCACGCTGCGCGGCGTCGGAGGGCTTTCACCCGGCCTCGCCAGTCGCGTCACGGCACCTCCCATCGCCGGCCATCGTCCTGTATGATTGCGCAGTCATGTCTACGCAATCAGACACTCGCCATCAAGATCACGTAACCCGCCCGTGACGCTGGCGAAGCACGTTTCTTACCAGCACCCTAACTCCAGTTTCGAACCGAACAAATCAGGCCGGGCCGCCCGCCGACTTCACCGAGGACCACAGTGCTGTCCACGCCTTCGGCCTGTCACGCGGCCGGGCGCCGCGGAGGCGAACCGGTTCGCTATTCGATCGGCACCGCGTCGGTGGGCCGGCGACACGGAGTGCCTGAGCGCGATGCCCCAGCACTCCGGAAGGGGTCGTACTTATCGGCGGCCACCCGAAGCTTGCGAGGCGTCAGGAGCAGGAAGAGCCGTCTTGAAACCTTGACTTCACGCTCGATGCACCCATTAATACATACCTATGTATTTGGGCCGCAACCAGCCTTCCCGGCTGGTCGGCGACGCCGGCAGATTTGTCGAATCGATTCGAGTATCGGCCTTGAGGCTGTGCCCTGAACCGGTCTTGCGGAGCTGGCGGATGAGTCACAGGAGGTAACCGTGCATCATACGAACGTCCGCTGGGGTGGCCGATTGTCGGCGTGGGCCAGAGGGTTGGCCGCGACCGTGGCGCTCGCCCTGCCCCTGACGCTGGGTGGGCTGACCCTGGCGACCCCCGGGTCGACCCTGGCCGCGCCGGTCGCGACGCAGAATGTCGCGGCCGCCGGACTTGACGGTGTGGCGGCCGGCAACGCCGCGATCGCCTCGGTCGATCTGAGCGGGACATGGAACTTCACGCCCGCGGGTCGGGGGGCGACCACGATCGCGGTACCCGGTGGCGGCTGGTACAAGCAGGGCTTCACCGACGTGAACGAGGCGGTGTACTCGCGCAGCATCACCGTGCCGGACTCGGGGCAGCCGCAGTCGACCTGGATCGAGTTCGGCGCCGTCAATCACCAGGCGACACTGTCGGTCGACGGCCGCGTGGTCGCCACCCAGACGACGGCGTTCACCCCGTCGAACTTCGACATCAGCGCATACGGGGCGCCCGGCACCACCCACACGATCACGGTGAACGTGAAGGGCCGCGGCGCGTTGAAGGCATCCAACGGCCGGTACCTGGTGCCCGACGCCGCCACGTGGTCCGAGGCGATACCGCAGGGGATCTTCGGGTCCGCGTTCCTGCGGGTGTACCCGGCGGTGTACGTCAGCGACACATTCGTGCGTACGTCGGTGGCGAACAAGACGCTGACCTACGACGTGACGGTGCGGAACACGTCGGGCAGTTCCCGGTCGGTGACGTTGACCGGGTCGCTGTCGTCCCACAACGGAACGGCTTTCAGCTACCCGGCACTGCCCAGCCGTACGGTCACCGTGGCGGCCCGCTCGACCGTGACCGTGACCGTCGGGCCGGTCGCGTGGAACCTCGACAGCACCTCGTACTGGTGGCCCAATGTGCCGTACCGGTCGGGGTACCGGGCGCAGTTGCACGGGCTGACGGTGCATGCCGTCACCGACGACGGGCACACCAGCGACGCCACGTCCCGGTTCGGGTTCCGGGAGGCCACCCAGAACGGTGACTACTACTACCTCAACGGCGTGCGCGTGAACTTCCGCGGCGACAACCTCCAGGGTGGCGACTATGACCGGATCAACAACGGCGGCAAGGGCGACGCGTACCACACCCTGCCCGGCTTCCTGCCCCCGTCGTCCGGCAACGGCGGCTGGCCGCAGGCGGTGGACAACTACCAGCGGCTGAACTACAACGTGGTGCGCATCCACCAGGAGCCCGGGAGCCCGTACATGTTGGATGTCGCCGACGAGATGGGCCTGATGATCATCGACGAGGTCGCGATTCGCGGCTCCCAATCCTCGCAGGAGTGGCAGAACTCCGTCGGGCGCGACAACATGGTCAACCACGCCCGTGCGCTGGTCCTGCGCGACCGCAACCACCCCGCGATCATCCGCTGGAGTCAGAACAACGAGCCGAACCAGAGCGGCCAGGATTCCGAACAGTTCGAGAAGGACCTGTACGCGGCGATGAACGGCGCCGACGGCACCCGGCCGATCATTGTCGAGGTGGGCGTCGGCGGGAATGTCAGCCTGTATCCCGGGATGACGTACGCCAACTTCGCGGTGATCCCGCACTACGTCGACGGCTTCGGCAGGTACGGGGAGGGCCTGATCACCGTGAATGGGCGGCCCGACGGCGAGGGCGAGTTCATCTGGCCGGCATGCAACAACAAGCAGGGCTTCGAGTGGTTCGCCACGGCAACCCTGGCCAAGCGCGGCAAGGGCGCCACCGACCTGCGCCCGTACACGCTGCTGTCCGCCTGGGCCAGCGTCGTGCCCGGCGTGCGGTCCACCGACTTCACCCCGGAGGAGGGCGGTCACCCCATCTACGGCGCGGACAACCTGCCCGACCCGTGGAGCAACCCGCAGATCCAGCGCGTGCAGGCGGCGTTCAACCCGGTGGCCGCGGTCGACCTCCCGTACTGGTCCGCCTCCGGCAATTCGGACTCGAACGGCACCTTCCCGCTGCCGCAGGCGGTACCCAGCTACGCCCGCAACGCCACGGTGACCCGCAACATCACAGTGTTCAACGACGACTTCACCAACACCTCGGTGGGCTTCACCTGGACCGCCCGGCTCGACAGCCCGACCGGCGCGGTCGTCGCGTCCGGCAGCACCACCCTGACCGTCCCGCTCGGCTCACGGGTCACCCAACCGGTGTCCTTCACCGCCCCCACCACCGGAAGCCGCGTGTACCTGCAACTGTCGACCGCTAAGTCCGGCAGCACCCTCTTCACCGACTCGGTCGAGTACCTCAACCTCAGTGGAAGCGGCGGAACCGGGCCCGCAGCAGGCACCTACCGCATCGTCAACCGCAACAGCGGAAAGCCCCTCGCCATCGCCGGCAACTCCACCGCCGACGGCGCCAAGGCGGTCCAGCAGAGCGGCACCCCCACCTGGACGATCAGCACCACGCAGGACGCCTACACCCTGCGCTACACCGCCTCCGGAAAGGTGCTCGACGTCAACGGCGGCAGCACCACGACGGGCCTGCAACTGCAGCAGTGGTCAGCCAATGGCGGCACCAACCAGTCGTGGTACCTGCGGCCCACCGGTGACGGCTACTACACCATCGTCAGCCGCAGCAGCGGACTGGCAGCCGACGTCTCCGCCGCCTCGACCAGCGACGGGGCGCAGGTCGTGCAGTGGACCGCCAACGGCGGGACCAACCAACAGTGGCAATTCGTGCCCGCCTGACCAGTGGCAGAGGTGAGTGCCAAGTTCGGCCGCCGGTAACGGGCTGCCGATTGTCGCGCCGACTCGGGGGCACGGTTTGTGCCTCCGAGTCGGGCGCGATCCCATCACGGTGGGACACGAGCTACCGATCCGGACAGACGCGGGCCCGGTCCGCTCGCTACCCGTACGTGAGCCAGGCCCGGGCGTCGCGGCTGAGTGCACGGACGGTCGAACGCGCGTACTGGCAGTTAGAGTCCGCTGGCTACTCCCGAACCATCTTGCGGACGCAGCTGAGCACCGAGATCAGCGATGACTACATGCTCTACATCTGGCGCGCTCAAGAGGGACGGCCTCTCGGCGTACTTGACACACCTCGTGGGGTAGTGCGCAGCATGTCGTGGCAAGACGCCCTCATCATCGCCTACGACGACGGCACGATCATGAGCTGGGACGTACGCAATAACCCCGCGCAGGTTCCGGCTGAAGGCAGTGAGCACCGTGCGCTCAACAGCGAAGAACGCGAACGATATGGCTTGCCGCCAAAGCCAGTCGACTAAAAGTTCACCAGCGTGCAAAACGGCTCTCGTGGTGGCCCGCCGATGTCAGACAGAGAGGCCGTAGCGGACTGAATCCAACTTGATGGCTGCACACTTACACATGGTTATGGCGGTCAGTCTTGAGTCAGCCCTGGCCGTACCGTAACCTATGAGCATGTGCACCCCAGGTTGGTACACATATGATGCGTACAAGAGTTCGGACACGTTATTTCCCCACGAAGCGTGATTACTCTTCGCGTTTCGAGCGATCCCCGTCCCGTTGGGCGGGGATTTTTGCTGTGCGGGGCAGGACGCTCGTCGGGGCGGTGAGCGGGAAGACCGCCGTGTCAGTTTCGATGGTCCAAGCGTCGTCGTCACACACGATGACCATGTTGTGGAGCCGCAGGTAGCCCGCGACGCTGCCTGGATCCTGGTCGCGCATTGAGCTTCCCCCGCTTTGATGGAGGGGTGGTTACCTGCTGCCGGTCGGTGCAGGGGTGACGATATCTGGCTCGGTCTGGCTGGTCTGTTGGTGGTGCCAGGCGGTCTCGTACTCGTCGGGGCTGAGGTCGCCCAGTTCTTTGTGGATGCGGCGGGTGTTGTACCACCCGTCGATGTAGGCGAAAATCGCGTTCTCGGCCTCGTCGCGGGTCCGCCAGCTTGTGCGGTAGACGAGTTCGATCTTCAACGTGGACCAGAAGTTCTCCATCAGGGCGTTGTCGTAGGAGTCGCCGACGGAGCCCATCGAGGGCAGGATCCCGTTGTCCTGTAAGCGTTGCGCGAAGCGGAAAGACGTGTAGTTCGATCCCCTGTCCGAGTGGTGGATCAAGTGGCCGTCGCGGACGTCGCGGGACCAGATGCCGTATTCGAGGGCGGCGAGGATCAGGTCGGTGTCGCAGCGGTCGGAGGTCTTCCACCCGACGATGCGGCGGGAGAAGACGTCACGGACCGCGGCGAGCCAGAACACTCCCTGACCGCAGGGGATGCGGGTGGCGTCGGCGACCCAGAGCCGGTTCGGTCCGGCCGCGGTGAACTGCCGGTTGACCAGATCCGGCGCCGGCGTGTGTCGTGGATCCTGCCGGGTGGAGCCGCCCCGCCAGCCGCGACGCAGGAACGCACCCTGCCAGCCCTGCTGCGTCATCAGCCGCTCGACGCGTTTGCGGCCGACGTGGATGCCGTCACGGCGCAGCTGCCGGTGGATCCGGTCCGCGCCGTAGGTGCGCCCGGAAGTAGTCCAGATTTCGTGGATGTTGGACAGCAGGCCCAGGTCGACCACGTCCCGGTCGCAGGGCTGCTCGGCCTGCTTGACCCACGCGTAGTAGGTCGAGGCGCCGAT
>NZ_JBEXHP010000032.1:0-57127 GCF_040607895.1 Micromonospora sp. NPDC005220 | reverse complement strand
GGGGGGGGCGGGGGGGGGGGGGCGGCGGGGCGGGCTAGACCCCCCGCCACCAGCCCCTCAGGGGTTTGGTGCGACTACTACTTGTTCCAGGCCGTGCAGGTCACACCCGCGGACGTCTCCGCGCAGGCGCGCAGCTTCGCGAAGATGCCCCAGACAACACTGTTCGAGACCAGCAGGTCGGTGTTCGAGGTGGCCGTGACCTTGGACGGCGAACCGGGCGTCCGCAGCGCTCCACACCCCGTAGGTGGAGCGAACGTCTGCGGAAGTTGGACGGGATTCCGTCGAACCCGACGGCTTCGGGTGGGTTGACTCTCTCGGGCGGAAAGCCCCGTTTCCAGCCTGATTCGAACACTTTGCGTATCGGCAGGTGAACGGTGGGTGAGAGTCGCGCCCTGGAGGCGAGCGCGGCGGCGCGACGTTTCTTCGTCCTGTCGCTTTGGTTCTGGGTGAATTCGACGGAACGCGGTCCGGTCCGCGTCGAGGCAGGGGCTGTCGGCGCGGGAGTGCCGCGATAACGGTCCCGTGCGTGCCGACGAATTCAGGCGAACGCTCTCTCGACATCGGCTGCCGTGACTAGATGGATTCGAACATCTTGTTGTCCGGGCGCGGCTTCTCCGGGCGCATCCGGGCCGGGCGCGATCGAAGTTCCAGATGTGTGATGGCGCGGCTTGACGAACTCTCGGAGGATTTCCGGTGCACCGCCCGCCGCGACGCGGGACCCACCCGTGCGTCGCACGGCTCGTGCCGGGTGGGTGGCGCCGACAGTTGCCGTGAACAGAGGGTGGACCAAGGTGTTGGACGTTCCTGCCGGCTCCAGTCTTCGTAGCGAGCACGCCGGGTGGCGCCGGCTCGGCCGACCGGGAGCAGGTGGAACCGCCCAGCGGATGTCGCGTCCGTCCACCGGATCCGTCGAGGACGCCGCTCTCGGTCTCGACCGGTGGCGAGATCTGCCACGGGCGCAGACGCCGCCGTGGGCCGACGCCGCCGAGGTGACCTCGGTGTGTCAGGTGCTCGGCAAGGTGCCGGCGATCGTCGCCCCGCACGAGGTCGACCAGTTACGGATGCGGCTCGCCGAGGTGTGTGAGGGGCGGGCGTTCCTGTTGCAGGGCGGGGACTGTGCCGAGACCTTCGCCGACAACACCGAGAGCCACCTGCTCGCGAACGCGCGCACGCTGTTGCAGATGGCCGTCGTGCTCACCTACGGCGCGTCCATGCCGGTGGTCAAGGTAGCCCGGGCCGCGGGCCAGTACACCAAGCCGCGGTCGGCGCCGGTCGACTCCTCGGGCCTGCCGGCGTACCGGGGCGACATGATCAATTCACTGGACCCGGACGAGACGGCGCGGGTGGCGGATCCCCAGCGGATGATCCGGGCGTACGCGAACTCGGCGGCGGCGATGAACATGCTGCGCGCCTCTCTCGCCGGTGGGTTGGCCGACCTGCACGGCCTGCACGACTGGAACCGGGACTTCGTGCGCGCGTCCCCGGCCGGGGAACGTTACGAGGCCATCGCCCGCGAGATCGACCGGACCCTTGACTTCATCCGCGCCTGCGACATGACCGACGACGAGGCCCTGCGCACGGTCAGCCTGTACTGCTCGCACGAAGCCCTCGCGCTGGAGTACGACCGGGCGCTGACCCGGATCTCCGACGGCCGCGCCTACGGCCTGTCCGGGCACTTCCTCTGGGTGGGCGAGCGTACGCGGCAACTGGATCACGCCCACATCGATTTCATTTCCCGAATCGCCAACCCGATCGGCGTCAAGCTCGGCCCCGGCACATCACCGGAAACTGCCATGGAGTTGTGCGAGAAGCTCAACCCGGACAATGTGCCGGGCCGGTTGACGTTGATCAGCCGGATGGGCAACGACAAGGTGCGGGATGCGTTGCCGCCGATCGTGGAGAAGGTGCACGCGTCGGGGGCGAAGGTGGTGTGGCAGTGCGACCCGATGCACGGCAACACCCACGAGTCGTCCAACGGCTACAAGACCCGCCACTTCGACCGGATCGTCGACGAGGTGCTGGGCTACTTCGAGGTGCACCGCGGCCTGGGCACCCACCCCGGCGGCATCCACATCGAGCTGACCGGTGAAGACGTCACCGAATGCCTAGGCGGCGCGCAGGGAATGGCGGATCTCGACCTGCCCTATCGCTACGAGACGGCCTGTGACCCCCGGCTGAACACCCAGCAGAGCCTCGAACTGGCTTTCCTGCTGGCCGAGGAGGTCTGGAACGGAGGTGGCGGCCGTGCGGGCTGACCAGAGAGACGCGCCTCGGCTGCGCGGCCGGGTGCGGCGGTGGCCCCGATGGGTCGTCCCCGCGGCCGGCCTCTGGTCCTTCGGTTATGGACTGGCCGGCCTCTACTGGGCGCTCGGCGGGGCCGGTTTCCCGTTCGGCTCCGGCGATCCGCTGGCGGAGAAGACGTTCCTGGCCGGCGCCCGCCCTGGATCCACCGGGTTCGTCATCGCCGGCCTGGGACTGGGCGCGGCCCTGGTAGCCGCGATCATGATGGCGACCGCCGGGCGGCAGGCTCCCCGGCTGCTGCGGGGCCTGCTGACCGTCGTGGCCGCGACGGCGGCGGTGGGACTGCTGCTGTTCATCGCCGACGCCCGGGTCCTCATCGCCACCGCCTACGCGCTGCCCGCCCTGATCGGCGCGCCGTTCGGCTGGCCGCCGGTCGACTTCTTCGAGGTAGCTCTGCCGTGGCCGGTGCAGAATCAGTTCCTCTGCGTGCTGGGCGGCCTCGCCTGGGCCGGCGCGACCCTGTCGTACCGGCGATCGGCCCGGGGAGCCTGCGGCGACTGCGGCCGGGGCGAGCCCGCGGCCGACGAGGGCTGGACCGCACCGGAGCCGGCGGCCCGATGGGGCCGTGCGGCGGTCTACGTCGCCGCCGTCGTGCCGTTCACCTACGCGCTGGAACGCTTCCTGTGGGCCTTCCGGATCAACGTCGGCATTGACGACGAGGTCATGACGGAGGTGCACGAATCCGGGCTGTGGGTGGCCGGCGTCGCGCTCGCGGCGATGGCCACCGTCGGCGCGGTGCTCACCTTCGGTCTCGTCCGGCCCTGGGGCGAGACTTTTCCGCGCTGGATGGTCGGGCTGGCCGGGCGCCGGGTGCCGATCCCGCTCGCGATGGTGCCCGCCTCGCTGGTGACGGTCGGTGTGCTCACGACCGGCCTGCAGTATTACCACATCGAGCTGGTGGCCAAGCCGCCGTCCGGGCTGAACAGCTGGATCGGCGCCGCGCCGGGCCTGCTCATGCCGGTGTGGGGTGGCGCCCTGGCCGCCGCCACCCTCGCCTACTACCTGCGCCGGCGGGGCCGGTGCCGTTCCTGCGGCCGTGGGTCAGCGCAGCCGGACCGGTAGCGCCTCGAGCGGGCGCACCACCACGTTCTGCTGGTAGCGCAGGCGGGCCGGGTCGACCGCGAGCCGGGCCGCCGGGAAGCGCTCGAAGAGCCGGCGGGCCGAGATCTCGGTGATGACCTTGGCGAGGTGCGCGCCGGAGCAGTAGTGGATGCCGAAACCGAAGCTGAGATGGGCCGGCTTGACCCGGTCGAGGTCGAGCCGGTCCGGGTGGTCGGGGAACTGTGCGGTGTCCCGGTTGGTCGACATCACGCAGACCACGACGACCTCGCCGGCCGGGATGGTCACGCCGCCCAGCTCGACCGGCTCGGTGGTGACGCGTTGCAGGGCATTGCTGATCGGGCTCACATAGCGGATCAGCTCGTCCATCGACTTGCCCCAGCGGCCCGGGTCGGCCAGCAGCCGGGTCCGCTCCTCGGGGTGCGTGAGCAGGGCAGCGATCACCCCGCCGACCAGGCTCGCGGTGGTGTCGTTGCCGCCGGTCATCAGGGCGAAGCCGGTGGAGAGGATCTCGGTGCTGGTGAGCCGGTTCTCCGGCGCGGCGTGGATCAGCGCGGAGAGCAGGTCGTCGCCGGGCTCGCGCTGTTTGCGGGCGATCAGGTCGGCCATGTACGCCGAAAGTTCCTGGACGTTGCGGTCCAGGACTCCGGAGCTGTCCGTGGGGGAGTGCGTGCGCAAGGCGGTCGACCAGCGCAGGAAGTCCGGCCACGCGCCGGCCGGGACCCCCATCAGCTCGGCGATGGTGATGACGGGCAGGGGGTCCGCGTACCCGGCGATCAGCTCCGCCTCCGGCCGCTCGCCGAGCCGGTCGAGCAGATCGTCGGCGATCTGCTCCACCTTCGGCCGCAAGGCCTCGGCCCGACGCGGGGTGAACGCGAAGCTGATGGCCCGGCGCAGCGGGGTGTGCCGGGGCGGCTCCAGGTTGGCGAGGTGGTTCGCCTCCTCGGGCGGCGGCGTCATCGTACGCCCGGTGCGCTCCGACATCAGGCGGTACTGCACGTGCACGTCCCGGCTGAGGCGCGGGTCGGCCAGCGCCGCTTTCGCCTCCTCGTAGTGGGTGACCACCCAGGCCCGCCCACCGTCCGGGAACGACAGCTCGCGCACCGGGCCCTCACGCCGTACGTGTTCGAGTACGGGATAGGGGTTCTGGGTGAACTCATTGGTGAGCATCCAGTACTTGGAAAGAGTCTGTGTGCTGGTCATGCCCGTCCCTCCGTGCCGGTACGCCGGAAGCGTTCCATCGGTCGGCACGTTAGGCGGGCTCTGCCGTTCGGCACAGGTCCGGTTCAAGAGTTCGATCTGCGATCTAATTCGCCGGATCCCAGCCAGGATCATCTATGCCGTTCGGGAGATGTGGCCGCGTACGGCGAATCCTAGGCTCCTTGGCAATTGCCGGACACCGTGCACAGTGCTCCGGTCGGGGCCTGCCGGATCAATGCGTGTGGGGAGTGTGAGTCATGACCGAAACCATTTCGCCGATGACCGATCGCCAGACCGTGGCGCGAGCTGTCGGTGTGACGAAGCTGTATGGCGAGGGGGAGGCACAGGTCGCCGCCTTACGCGGGGTGGACGTCGAGTTCAACGCCGGTGGGTTCACCGCCATCATGGGGCCGTCCGGCTCCGGCAAGTCCACGCTCCTGCACACGCTGGCGGGTCTGGACACCCTGACCGAGGGCGAGGTCTTCATCGGCGACGCCCGGGTCAGCGACATGTCCGACAAAGAGCTGACGATGCTGCGCCGCACCCGGATCGGCTTCATCTTCCAGCAGTTCAATCTGCTGCCGACGCTGACGGCCAAGGAGAACATCCTGCTGCCGCTGTCGATCGCGGGGCGTAAGCCCTCCAAGGACTGGTTCGACCGGGTGATCGAGACCGTCGGCCTCACCGAGCGGCTGGATCACCGGCCCACGGAGCTCTCCGGCGGTCAGCAGCAGCGGGTCGCCTGCGCCCGGGCGCTGATCTCCCAGCCCGAGGTCATCTTCGCGGACGAGCCGACCGGCAACCTGGACTCGGTGTCCGGCACCGAGGTGCTCGAGTTCCTGCGGGGCTCGGTCCGTTCGCTCGGCCAGACGGTGGTCATGGTGACGCACGACCCGTACGCGGCGTCCTACGCGGACCGGGTCATCTTCCTGGCCGACGGCCGGGTCGTGACCGACCTGAGCGCCCCGACCGCGGACGCGATCCTCGACACGATGCGTTCGCTCGACAGCCGGACCAAGGCCGCGTGATGCTGACTTTCACCCTCAAGAGCCTGCTCTCCCGCAAGCTGCGACTGGTCCTGTCGGGCCTCGCGGTCGTGCTGGCGGTCATGTTCGTGTCCGGTTCCATGGTCATCCAGGACACCCTCAACCGCTCCATCGACGCCCAGTTCACTGGCGCCTACGCCGACATCGACCTGCACGCGGCGCTCAAGCCCGTGGTTGAGTCAGAGGGGGAGACCTCGGTGGCGCCCGCGGTGGACGCCGCCGCCGTCGAGCGCGCCTCCCAGGTCCAGGGGGTTGCCGAGGCGCGCGGCCTGGTGCTCGCCGAGGGCGCCCGGGTCATCGGCAAGGACGGCAAGGTGGTGCCCGGCACGGGCGGCCCCCGCTACGGCCAGAGCTGGCGCGGGGAGAGTGACCTGATCAAGCTCCGCTCGGGCCACGCGCCGCAGGCGGACAACGAGGTGGCCGTCAACGCCGGGCTCGCCGCGAAGGCCGGCCTCAAGGTCGGCGACCGGGTCGACGTGCTGACGAACGAGCCCCGGCAGTCGTTCGTCGTGGCCGGAGTCTTCGGTTACTCGGAGGACCGGGACTCTATCGGTGGCGAGCAGACGGTGGCCTTCACCGATCCGGTCGCGCAGCGGGCCATGCTGGGCGGGACCGGCAGCTTCACCGGCATCAAGGTGACGCTCGCGGACGGTGCCGACACCGGTGCCGTCAAGGCGGCGCTCGCCACGCAGCTCGGCACGGGTTACGAGGTGCTGACCGGCACCGAGCTGGCCAAGAAGGCCTCCGACGCGTCTCGCGGCATCCTGGACCTGATGGGCATGCTGCTCCTCGGCTTCGCCGGTGTCGCGGTGTTCGTCGGCGTCTTCCTGATCGTCAACACCTTCTCGATCATCATCGCCCAGCGGATGCGCGAACTGGCCCTGTTGCGGGCCCTCGGCGCCAGCCGCAAGCAGATGATCAACTCGGTGCTCGTGGAGTCGTTCGTGGTCGGCCTCGTCTCATCGGTCCTGGGACTGGCGGCCGGGATCGGCATCGGCGCGCTCGGGGCCAACCTGATCGCCTCGTCGACCGACGGGCTGCAGGTGGCCGGGCTCGGCGTGCCGCCCGGCGCGGTGATCACCTCGTTCGCCGTGGGCATCCTGGTCACGATGCTGTCCGCGCTCTTCCCGGCCGTACGGGCCTCGAAGGTAGCCCCGATCGCGGTGATCCGCGCCGCCGCCGCCCCGCAGGGCCGGCACCGGGGCCAGACCTGGACCGGCGGGATCCTGCTCGGCCTCGGCGGCCTACTGCTGGCCCTCGGGCTCTTCGGGTCCGCCGGCGCCTCGATGGTCGTCCCCGGCGTCCTGCTCGCCTTCGTCGGCGTCGCGCTGCTCACCCCGCTCTTCAGCCGGCCCGCGGTGCAGGTGCTGGGCGCGGTCTTCGCCCGCTCGACGCCGGGCTCGCTCGGCCGCAGCAACTCGGCCCGCAACCCGCGCCGCACGGCCATCACCGCCTCGGCCATGATGATCGGCGTGGCGCTGGTTACCGCGATCAGCACCGTGGCCGTCTCGGCCGAGAGCAGCGTCGCTGGTGACATCAACCGGGATCTGAAGGCCGAGCTGGTTGCCATGGGTGAGGCGGGCTCGGCGTCCTCGGCCTCGATTGCCCCGGACGCCCTCGCCAAGGCGGCCGAGGTGGGCGGGGTGCGCAACGTCGCCGCCGCCACCCTGGACACGGCGAAGGTCGGCGCGGAGAACCAGGCGGTCGCGTCCTGGCAGGACTGGGCGAAGGCCCGGGAGGTGCTCGGTCTCAAGCAGGCCGAGGGCAGCATCGACACGCTGCCGTCCGGCGCCCTGCTCATGAACGAGAGCACGGCGAAGAGCCGGGAGGCGAAGGTCGGCGACCAGATCGAGGTCCAGTTCCAGCGCGGTGACGTCCACACCTACCGGGTGGCCGGCGTCTTCGCGGACTCGGCCCTGGCCAACGGCATGGTCGTGCCCTGGGCGGACGCTGCGACGGGCTTTCGGTCCAAGCAGCCCTCGCAGGCGTACTTCCAGCTGGCCGACGGGGCCGACGTCGACCAGATCCGGGCCCAGATCGAGACGCAACTCAAGGACAGTCCCGAGGTGACGGTGCACAGCCGCGACGACATCATCGAGATGTTCAGCGGTGGGTTCGCCATGATTCTCACGATCGTGCAGGCGCTGCTGGCCGTGGCCTTGATCATCGCGGTCCTCGGCATCGTGAACACGCTGGCACTGTCGGTCCTGGAACGGACCCGGGAGATGGGCACGCTGCGCGCGATCGGCCTCACCCGCGGCCAGACCATGCGCATGATCATGACTGAGTCGGTGGTGATCTCGCTCTTCGGCGCGGTCATGGGCGTGGTGGTCGGCGCCCTGCTCGGCCTGGCCGTGGCGCGGGCGATGGAGGACCAGGGCATCAGCCAGCTGTCCCTGCCCTGGGGACAGATGCTCGCCTACCTGGTGGGTGCGGTCGTGGTCGGGGTCATCGCCTCGATCGCCCCGGCCCGGCGCGGCGCGCGGCTGAACGTTCTCGCCGCCATCAGCCACGGCTGACCGGTCGCCCCTGTACTCCGAAGGCGTCCCTCCGTACCCCCGGGAGGGCGCCTTCGGTTCTGCCCGCCGCCAGCCGGCTCACTCCTCCAGGCCGTTGCCCCACACCCACGCGGCGATCCCTACCCGGTTGCGGACGTCCAGCTTGCGCTGGACGTTCGCGACGTGGGTCTTAGCCGTGCCGGCCGAGATGAAGAGCTCGGCGCCGATCTCTGCGTTGGTCATCCCCTTGGCGACCAGCCGGGCGATCTCCGTCTCGCGTTCGGTCAGGGCGTCCACCGGCTGCGCCGTCCGGGGCCGGCCGGCGTCGCGGTGATGCTTGAGCAGGCTGACGGTGAGCGAGGGGCTGATCAGCGTGTCGCCCGCCATCGCGGCGCGCACCGCCTCCACCAGCAACGCCGGGCCCGAGCGCTTCAACAGAAAACCGCAGGCGCCGTTGCGCAGCGCGGTGTGGACGTACTCGTCGAGCCCGAAGGTGGTCACCACGACCACCCGCAGCGGCTGGGCCACGTCGGGCCCGGCCAGGCGGCGGGTGACCTCCAGGCCGTCCAGGCGCGGCATGCGGATGTCGGCCAGCACGACGTCCGGGCTCAACGCCGCAGCGAGCTCGATGGCCTGCAGGCCGTCGGCGGCCTCACCGATCACCTCCATGTCGGGCTGGGAATCCAGGATGAGCCGGAATCCGATCCGGACGGATTCCTGGTCGTCGGCGAGGAGGATGCGAATGGTCACGAGCGGCACCGTAGTTCGATTCCGTCCCGTTTGGCCATCCGAAGCCGTATGCGAAATTTTTCTGCAGACTGCGGCCGTGATCGGGCCGCTGGAAGCATCGGGCCCGTTGAGACTTTGGCGCCGCCGGGCGGTGCTTCCTCCTTTCCTTGAAGCGGTGATTGGGCATGGCTCAGACCAGAAGAATCAGAGCGCTGGCGGTGACTTTGTCGGTCATGCTGCTCGGCACCGGGGTCTCGGCCGCGGCCGGAACAGCGGTACCGGGCGGTGACGCCACGCGCGTGCCGTTGCTGCCCGCCCCGGCCGGCGGCGCAGACCGTCCGGACTGGCCCGCCGGCGTTTTCGGCGCGGTGGCCGCGGGCAACGCGCGGGCCGCGGCCCCGTCCCGACCGGCCGACGGATCGATCCTGAGCGCCGCCCGTCCCGAGCTCGTCGCCGAGCGGCAGGCCGGGAGCGTCGCCTACGAGTTCACGGTGGCTACCGGCGACACCCCGCGCACCGGGCAGGTCACCTCCTCGGGCTGGATCGCCGCCCCCCGCTGGCAGGTCCCGGCCGGGGTCCTGAAGGACGGCGGCCGGTACAGCTGGACCGTGCGCACCAAAGACGCCGCCGGCAAGATCGGCAAGGACGCCACCGCCCGCACCTTCACGGTGAACCAGCGGCTCGGGGCGCAGGCGCAGGGCGGCCCGGTCGCCACCGACACGCTCGGCCCGGTCACGGTCAACCTGGCCACCGGCAACGTGACGACCTCGGTCAGCACCGCCCAGACGGGCACCGGCGCCGGCCAGCTGGGCGCCACCTTCACCTACAACTCCCAGGCGGTGGCCGGGTCGGCCGGTCTCACCGGCTCGTACTACGGCGGCGACCCGGCCGCCCAGATCGGCGCGGACGAAAAGCCCGGGCTCGCGCGCATCGACGCCCGCGTCGACTTCCGCTGGGGCGGGACGAGCGTCCTGCCCGGCACCGAGCCGGACGCCGCCTTCCGGGTCGCGTGGAAGGGCCGGCTCACCGTGCCCGCCGACGGGACCTACCGGCTCGGCGGCGCCTACGACGGTGGCCTGCGGATCCTGGTCGACGGCAAGCCGCTGCTCGACGACTGGAAGGGAACCGGCGCCGCGGGCGACACCCCGTCCTACGGCCCGCCGGTCACGCTCGACGCCGGGCGCGCGCACGCCATCGAGGTCCAGCACCGCCGTCCGGCGGGCGGCCGGCAGGTGGCCCTGTGGGTCTCCGCAGCCGGGCGGAGCGCGCCCGTCCCCGCGTCCTGGCTGCGTCCGAGCGGTGAGGTGCTCCCGCCGGGCTGGACCGTCACCCCCGGGCCCGGGCCGGACGGTGACGCCGCGGCGAGCACGCCGGCCGCCGCGGCCGCCGTGGCTCCCGAGGCCGCCGGCCCGACCGCCCTGGACGCTCAGTCGCAGCGCAAGCCGGCCGCGCGCAAGACGGCCGAGGTGGCCCCGGAACCGGCCGCCGGCATCAAGGCCGCCGAGGAGGGCGGGATCACATTCCTCTACGCGGGCGACGACCCGTGTGCCGACAAGGCCGCACCGGCGGGTTACGTGTGCGCGGTCCGGGTGCCCGGCGCCGGCACCACCCAGCTGCATTACCGCGGCGGCAAGCTGAGCCGGTTCGTCAACCCCGGCGCCGAGACCACGGACTTCGGCTACACGTCGGGCCGGCTGCTCGACATCGTGCGGCCGCCGCTGGTCATGGACTGGATCGCCGCGGGCAAGGGCCGTGACACCGCCGCCGCCCAATACCGGATCGACTACCGGCCGGGATCCGCGACCGCCGGCCGCGTGACCGGGCCCGACCCGGCCGGGGCGAAGGTCACGGGCGACGCCAGGCCGCAACGCGACTACATCTACAGCCCAGGCGTCACCGAGGTCACCGTGGCCGGGGTGAGCACCTCGCAGGGCTGGACCCGCCGGATCACCCACGACATCGCGGGCCGGACGGCTACCGACACCGACGGCACCCGGCGCACCACCCGGTACACCTGGACCGCGGCCGACCAGCCGGAGACGACGACGGACCCGGCGGGCCGGCTGAGCACCACCGTCTACGATGCCTCCGGCATGCCCGCCGGCGAGTACGGCCCCGGACCGCGCGCCTGCTTCGGCCCGGACCTGCGGCCCGTCTCGCCCGCCCCGAAGGGCTGCGCGGGCGTCCCGGCCCGGACGACGACCCTCGGCGCCGAGGGCTTGACGACCGTGCGTGCCGACACGCTCGGCGTGCCGCCCCTGGTCACGCAGACCCGGTTCAATGAGTTCGGCCTGCCCACGGCGCTGGTGACCGACCCCGACGGGCTCGCCCTGACCACGAAATACGAGTTCGACGAGGCCTTCCGCCCGGTCGCGGAGGTCTCCGCCAGCGGCAACCGCAAGACCTACGGCTACTACGGGCCGGACGAGACCGCGGACAACCCCTGCACCGCCGCGAACGACGCGGTCACGCAGCGCGGCCTGCCCCGCTCCATCACCCTGCCGACCGGAGCCGACGGGAGCGCCCGGGTCGAGAAGTTCGTCTACAGCGCCCGCGGCCTGCCCGTGGCCGTGAACTTCGGCGGACCCGACTGGACCTGTGTCACGTACGACGACCGCGGCCGGGCCAGCCGGATGTCCATGCCGGGCAACGCCAATCTGCCCGCGTGGACGGTCGACTACGACAGCGCGTACGGCGGCGACCCGCTGACGCTGAAGGCGACTCAGCACGACCATTCCGTGACCAACACCGTCGACCTGCTCGGCCGCGCGGTGAGCTACATCGACGGCCGGGGAACCCGCACCCGGACCACGTACGACCGGGCCGGCCGGATAGTGCTCCAGCAGGTGACGCCGCCGTCCGGCGCCGCGCAGACCGAGCGGACCCGGTACGACGCCGCCGACCGGGTGCTGTCGGTCGAGCTGAACGGCGGGCAGCTCGCCTCGGCCACGTACGACGACGCGGGCGCGCTGGGCAGTGTGCGCTACGGCAACGGTATGCGGCTCGCCGTCACCCGCGACGAGGCCGGGCGGATCACGGCCAAGAACTGGGTCCTGGCGGACGGGACGGAGCGGTCCAGCAAGGTCACCCGCTCGCAGTCGGGCAACGTGGTGGACGAGTCCCTGGCGGGGCAGGACGCCTACGCAGGCGGACCCAACTTCCGCTACGACGCGGCCGGCCGGCTCGTCGAGGCCCGGCTCACCGGTCACACCTACCTGCGGGACTTCACCTCGCCGGCGCCGACCACGTGCCCGGCCGGCACCCGCGCCAACGCCGGCGCCAACGGAAACGTCGTACAGCTGACCGACCGCACCGCCAAGGGCAGCACGGTCACCGGCTACTGCTACGACGACGCCGACCGGTTGCTCGCCACCACCGGCGCCGACCCCGTCACCGGCACGACGTACGGGCTCAACGGCCACCTCACCGGCTACCAGACCGGTGGCGCGAAGGTGACGCAGCGGCAGGACGCGGTCGAGCGGCATATCGGCGTCGCTGTGACCGGACCGGGCGCGGCCGACGTCGGCTACATCAAGGACATCGCCGACCGCCTGATGACGCGGACCGCCACGACGGCCCAGGGCACCCAGCGCATCGGCTACGGACACACGGAGATCAACGACCCGAAGCCGGACCTGGTGTTCGGCGCGGACGGGGAGCCGCTGACCCGGGTCGTCGGGCTGCCCGGCGGGGTCGTCCTGTCCCAGGCCACCGGGGCCGGCCGGACGACGACGTGGAGCGCGCCGACGGTCCGCGGCGACCTGTTCCTGGTCACCGGGAGCACCGGGCGGCAGCAGGGCGACCTGTACCGGTACGGCCTGTACGGCGAGGCGCTGCGGGCGGACGGCACGGTCGACCCGCAGCACGTGCCGGACAACCTGCCGGGCGACTTCGACTACGGCTGGCTCGGCCAGTACCAGGTGGGCACCGAGCACCAAGGCGCGTTGTACAACGTGGTGCTCGAGACCCGCGTGCTGAACACCGCGTTCGGCCGGTTCTCGGCCCCGGTGTCGGGCGGGCCCTTCCTCAACCCGTACGAGTACGCGGCCGGCGACCCGGTCAACCACGCGAGCATCAACGGTTACGACCTGGAGGTGGAGACGGAATGACGAGGAATGCCTTTATCGACGCGGAAACCGAGATCCTGGAGCACAACGGCAGCCGGATGGTGCGGGTGCGGCCCACCGGCGGCGGTGACCACCGGGCCTGGTTCACGGCCAACACCGAGGCCCTGCGGTCGGCGATGTACGAGCACGCCGCCATCATGGTCAAGAACAGCGGGCTGGTCGAGCAGGCCGAGCTGGCCGAGCTGGCCGAGGAGATCGGTGGCCGGACCCTCGAGTACAACGAGCGCTCCACGCCGCGCAGCCGGGTCACCGACAAGGTGTACACCTCGACCGAGTACCCCAAGGACCAGAGCATCCCGCAGCACAACGAGAGCGCGTACTCCGAGAACTGGCCGCACAACGTCTTCTTCTTCTGCGCGTTCGCGGCCCAGACCGGCGGGGAAACCCCGGTCGCCGACAGCACCGCGGTCCTCGACCGCCTGCCGGCTGGCCTGGTTCAGCGCTTCGAGGAGAAGGGCGTGCTCTACACCCGCACCTATCGCACCGGGATGGGGCTGTCCTGGCAGGAGGGGTTCCAGAGCGACGACAAGGGTTACGTCGAGAGCTACTGCTCGGACCACGGCATCGAGACGCAGTGGGACGGCGACGTGCTGCGCACCCGGCAGCAGCGTCCCGCGGTGATGACGCACCCCGTCACCGGGCAGAAGGTCTGGTTCAACCAGGCGCACCTGTTCCACGTCAACGCGCTGCCCGAGGCGGTACGCGAGGGGCTGTTGGAGATCTGCGGCGAGGACGGGCTGCCGCGGAACGCCTACTACGGCGACGGCACGCCCATCACCGCCGACGAGATCACCACGATCCTCGGCGTCTACGACGAGACGACCCTGGCCGAGACCTGGGACACCGGTGACCTGCTGATGATCGACAATCTTCTCACCTCGCACGGCCGCCGGCCCTTCACCGGCGACCGCAAGGTCCTGGTGGCGATGACCCAGCGCGAGACGGCCGGTGCATGACTGCGGCCACCGCCACGCTGGAGAGCGTCGACCTTACTGACCCGCGGACCTTCCTCGGGCGCAAGCCCGACCTGATCCGCCTGTGGCAAGAGTTCCGGACGCACAGCCCGGTCCACTGGCATCCAGTCGAGGGGCGGCAGGTGCCCGGTTTCTGGGTCCTGTCGCGCTACCGGGACGTCATGGAGGTCTATCGGGACAACAAGAGGTTCACCTCCGAGCGGGGCAATCTGCTTACCACCCTGCTCGAGGGGGGCGACTCGGCCGCGGGGCAGATGCTGGCGGTCACCGACGGGAGCCGCCACCGGGAGCTGCGGAACCTGCTGCTCAAGGCGTTCTCGCCGCGGCTGCTGGAGTCCGTCGTGGACGGCGTGCGCCGCCGCTCCGACCAGCTGATGCGCGAGGCTGTCGACCGCGGGCAATGCGACTTCGCGCAGGATGTCGCGGAGCAGATCCCGATGGCCACGATCGCCGACCTGCTGGGCGCACCCGCGGCCGACCGGGACTACCTGCTCTCGCTGACCAAGCAGGCCCTCAGCGCCGAGGACGCCGGGCAGTCGGCCGAGGAGGCGCTGGTCGCTCGTAACGAACTCCTCTTCTACTTCTCGGAGCTGGCGGAGATCCGGCGCGAGGACCCGCGCGACGACGTAATCAGCGTGCTGGCGACGTCGACCATCGGCGGCAAGCCGCTGACCGAGCAGGAGATCGTCTTCAACTGCTACAGCATCATCATCGGCGGCGACGAGACCAGCCGGCTGTCGATGATCTGCGCGGTGCACGAGCTGATGGAGTACCCCGAGCAGTGGCGCCGCCTCGTCGCGGGGGAGGTGACGGTCGAGAGCGCGGTCGAGGAGGTACTGCGCTGGGTCTCGCCCGCCATGCACTTCGGCCGCCGGGCGTCGACCGACGTGGAGATCGGCGGCCGCACGATCCGGGCCGGCGACGTGGTCACGCTCTGGAACAGCTCGGCCAACTTCGACGAGACGGTGTTCGACCGCCCCGAGGAGTTCGATCTGGGCCGGACGCCCAACAAGCACGTGTCGTTCGGCTACGGGCCGCACTTCTGCCTCGGCGCCTACCTGGGCCGCGGCGAGATCCACGCCCTGCTGACGGCACTGCGCACCCATGTCGCCGCGGTCGAGCCGACCGGCCCGGCCCGGCCGATCCACTCCAACTTCCTGCACGGGTACAGCAGCCTGCCGGTGCGGCTGAGACCGGTCTCCTGACGTCCCCACGCGCGTGCCCCGTTCCGTCATGGAGCGGGGCACGCGCCATTTCCGGGCCGGCCGCTGTAAAGCCCGATGTGCATGCTTCGATACTCGCATCACGGTGGATCGAGGTTTTTCATGAGTTCGCGGAACGCCCCCCTTTGATTCGTAGTGTGGGCCCGGTCGCGACTGCCGTGCCACATCGGAGGGCGATCTCTGCCGCTTTCGACGCGTCTACCCAATCGGAGTGCATGGAAATGGCTGATCGGAATGGATTGCATTTGCCGCTGACGGCCGCTCAGCACGGAATGTGGCTGGCACAGCAGGTGGATCCGGACAATCCGATGTACAGCATCGCCGAATGCGTCGAGATAGCAGGCGAAATCAACGCCGGGCTCTTCGAGGTCGCGCTGCGCCGGGTGGTCGACGAGGCCGAGACCCTCCGGGTCCGCCTCGGCCACGGCCCCGACGGGCCGGTGCAGTCGGTCGTGGAGAACCTGGACTGGCCGTTGCACCGCGCCGACTTCAGCGCCGACGACGACCCCGCGGCCCGGGTCGAGGAGTGGATGCTGGCCCGGGTGCGCGAGCCGGTGCGGCTCGGCGACGGGCCGCTGTTCACGTTCGCCCTGCTCACCCTGGCCACCGACCGGCACACCTGGTTCAGCCGGGTCCACCACACCATCGTCGACGGCTACAGCTGGTCCCTGATCGTGTCCCGGACCGCCGCCCTCTACACGGCCCTGGCGGCCGGTGGGCAGCCGCAGCCGAGCGGCTTCGGCACCCTGGCCGAGCTCGTCGAGCTGGACGCCGAGTACCGGCGGTCCGAGCAGTTCAGCGCCGACCGTGCCTTTTGGTCGCAGCGACTGGCCGGCGTCACCGAACCGGTCGCCCTGGCCGGCCGCCCTGCCCGGGTGCCCGCCGACCACGTGCGCCAGGCCGGACCGGTCACCCCGGAGCAGGCCAAGGCGCTGCGAGACCTCGCCCGCGAGACCGGGGTGAGCTGGCCCGCCGTGGTCGTGGCGGGCATCGCCGCGCACCTCGCGCAGTTGACCGGCGCCGACGACGTCGTGCTGGGGCTGGCGGTCAGCGCCCGGGCTGGCCGGACCGGGCGGATGCCGGGCATGGTGTCCAACGCCCTCCCGCTGCGCCTGCGCCCCGAGCCGTCCGCCACCGTCGGGGCCTTCCTGCGCTCGGTCAGCGAACAGCTGCACGAGGCGCTGCGGCACCAGCGTTATCGCTACGAGGACATCCACCGCGACCTCGGCCGCGTCGGCGACCGCAAGCGGTTGTGGGGTCCCGAGATCAACCTCATCATGTACGGCGAGCGACTCTCCTTCGCCGGGAACCCGGCCACCGTGCGCGGCTTCTCGGTGGGGCCGGAGGAGGACCTTTCCCTGGTTGTCGACAACCGGGCCCCCGGCCCCGGCTTCGTCCTCGACTTCCACGCCAACGCCGACCTCTACACCTCCGAGTCGGTCACGCACCACAGCGACGCGATCGTCGGCTTCCTCTCCGCCCTGGCCGCCGCCGCGCCGGACGACCGGCTGGACTCCATCGCCACCAGCCGGCCCGTGGGCTGGGTGCCCCCGGCCACCACCGAGGACCCGGTCGCCGCGCCGGCCCCGGCGCCGTACCGCGCCCCGCGCACCCCGCGCGAGGAGGCGCTGTGCGCGATGGTGGCCGACGTGCTCACGGTCGACCGGGTGGGCATCGACGACGACTTCTTCGCCCTCGGCGGGCACTCTCTCAGCGCCATCCGGCTGCTCGGGCGGATCCGCGAGACCTTCGGGGCGGAACTGTCCATCCGTACCGTCTTCGAGACCCCGACCATCGCCGCGCTCGCCGGGCGCCTCGACGGGACCGCCGCGCGCCGGCGTGCCCTGGAGCCTCGCACCCGTCCGGCCGAGCTTCCGCTCTCCCTGACCCAGCAGCGCCTCTGGCTGGTGAACCGGCTCCAGGGGCCCAGCGGTGCCTACAACATGGGGCTCGCGCTGCGGCTGACCGGCCGGCTCGACCGTGCGGCGCTCGCCGCGGCGGTCCACGACGTCCTCGAGCGTCACGAGAGCCTGCGGACGACCTTTCCCGAGACCGACGGGACACCGCGCCAGCACATCCGCACGCCCGCCGAGGCCGCCGCGGAGGTGGTGCTCGTGGAGTCGGCCGTCGACGCCGCCCTGGTCGACGCGGCGGTCGCCGGCGTCGTGGCCGAGGGCTTCGACCTCACCCGGGAGCTCGCCGTGCGGCCCCGGTTGCTCGTCCTCGGGCCCGAGGACCACGTCCTGCTGATCGTACTGCACCACATCGTGGCCGACGGTCTCTCGCTGGCCCCACTCGCCCGCGACCTCGGGTTCGCCTACACGGCCCGCACGTGCGGCGAACTCCCGGCTTTCGCGCCGATGCCGATCCAGTACGCCGACTACACCCTGTGGCAGCAGGCGGAGCTGGGCGACGAGAGCGACCCCGCAAGCATCCTGGCCCGCCAGCTCGACTACTGGAAGCAGACCCTGGCCGGGCTGCCCGAGGAGCTGGAGCTGCCGGTCGACCGGCGCCGGCCCAGCGAGCTGAGCCAGCGCGGCGACATCGTCCGCTTCGAGATCGACGCCGCCCTGCACCACCGGCTGGCCGAGCTCGGCCGGGCGCACCGGGCCAGCCTGTTCATGGTGCTGCAGAGCGCGGTGGCCGTGCTTCTGTGCAAGCTCGGCGCGGGACAGGACATCCCGTTGGGCAGCGCCGTGGCCGGGCGCGGCGACGCCAGTCTGGACAGCCTGGTCGGCTGCTTCGTAAACACCGTCGTGTTCCGCAACGACCTCACCGGCAACCCGAGCGTCGGCCGCCTCATCGACCGCGCGCGGGAGATGTCGCTTTCCGCCCACGCCAACCAGGACGTGCCCTTCGAGCGTCTCGTCGAGGCCCTCAACCCGGAGCGCTCGCTCGCCCGCAATCCGCTGTTCCAGGTCATGATGGACGTGCAGACGCCCGCCGAGTCCACCCTGGAGCTGCCGGGCCTGAGCACGACTCCGCAGCAGGTCGACCCCGGCGTCACCAAGATCGACTTGCTGTTTGGGCTGGACGAGCGCTCGGCCGGGCACGAGGCCGCCGCCGGTATCAGCGGCCGGCTGGAGTACAGCACCGACCTGTTCGACCGGGCCACCATCGAGACCATGTGCGCCCGCCTCGTGCGGGTCCTGGAGGCCTTCACCGCCGACCCCGAGCAGCGCATCGCCGACATCGACGTCCTCGTCGGCGACGAGCGGCGGCTGCTCGACGAGTTCGGCCACGGCCCGCGGGG
Organism: Micromonospora sp. NPDC005220; assembly: GCF_040607895.1. Classification (NCBI taxonomy): domain Bacteria; kingdom Bacillati; phylum Actinomycetota; class Actinomycetes; order Micromonosporales; family Micromonosporaceae; genus Micromonospora; species Micromonospora sp. NPDC005220. The sequence goes on along the minus strand of NZ_JBEXHP010000032.1, from coordinate 38,717 downwards.
CGAGGCGGACGTGCTGCTGCCCGGCCTCCTCGAGCGGCAGGCCGCGCTGACTCCCGAGGCCCCGGCCCTGGTCGAGGGCGACCGCACCTACTCCTACGCCGAGCTCAACGCCCTGGCCAACCGGCTGGCCCGGCGGCTGATCGCCGCGGGGGCCGGCCCCGAGCAGCGGATCGCCGTGCTGCTGCCCCGCTCGGCCGAGCTGGTGGTGGCGCTGCTGGCCGTCCTAAAGTCCGGCGCGGCCTACGTGCCAGTCGATCCGGACTACCCAGCCGAGCGGATCGCCTTCATGCTCGCCGACGCCGCCCCGGCCCTCGTGCTGGCCAGCCCGGAAACGGACGTCCCACCGGGAACGCCGGCGCTCGACGCCACCGAGGTGCTGCGCACGGCGGCGCCGGACCCGGGCGACCCGTCCGACGCTGACCGGTCGCACCCGCTGGACCCGGCCCACCCCGCCTACGTGATCTACACCTCCGGCTCGACCGGACGGCCCAAGGGCGTCGCAGTGACGCACCGGTCGGTCGCCGTCTACCTGCAGTGCGCCCGCGACAGCTACCCCTCGGTCGCGCGGGGCACCCTGCTCCACTCGCCGGTCTCCTTCGACCTGACCGTCACCTCGCTGTACGCCCCGCTCATCGCGGGCGGCACGGTGCGGGTGACCGCTCTCGAAGGACCGGCGACCGGCGCCCCGCGCCCGGCGTTTCTCAAGGCCACCCCGGCCCACCTGGCCCTGCTCGGCGTGCTGCCCGAGGAGCTCTCGCCCCGCGAGGAGCTGATCGTGGGCGGCGAGATGCTGCTCGGCGAGGCGGTCGAGGAGCTTCGCCGGCACCGGCCGGGGTTCGCGGTCGTCAACGAGTACGGGCCGACCGAGGCCACCGTCGGCTGTGTCGAGTTCAGGATCGGGCCGGCGGACCCCGTCCCCGGTGGACCCGTGCCGATCGGCCGGCCGATGCGCAACTCGACCATCCGGGTCCTCGACGCCGCGCTCGGCACCGTGCCGCCCGGCAGCTCGGGCGAGATCTACATCGGGGGCGGACAGCTGGCCCGGGGCTACCTGAACCGGCCGGGGCTGACCGCCGATCGCTTCGTCGCCGACCCGTACGGCCCGCCCGGCACGCGCATGTACCGCACCGGTGACGTGGGCCGCTGGCGCACCGACGGCCTGCTCGAATACCTGGGCCGCGTCGACGACCAGATCAAGCTCAACGGCTTCCGGATCGAGCTCGGTGAGATCGAGGCGGTGCTGGCCCGGCACCCGGCGGTCGCCCGGTCCGCCGCCACGGTGCGCGAGGACGTGCCCGGCCACCGCCGGCTCGTCGGTTACGTCGTACCCGGCGAGGGCCGGACCCCAGACGGGGCCGGGGTGCTGACGTGGGCTGCGGAGACGCTGCCGGCCTACATGACGCCCGCGGCTGTCGTCGTGCTCGACGCCCTGCCGCTGTCCCCGAACGGCAAGCTCGACCGCGAGGCGCTGCCCGCGCCGGAGCCCGAGGCCGAGGGCGCCGGCGCCGCCGACCGGCCGCGCACCCCGGCCGAGGAGGTGATCGCCGGGCTCTTCGCCGAGGTGCTCGGCCGCGAGAGCGTCGGCCTGCACGACAGCTTCTTCGAGCTGGGCGGCGACAGCATCGTGTCGATCCAGCTGGTGTCGCGCGCCCGCCGCCAGGGGCTGGTCTTCTCGCCCAAGGAGGTGTTCGAGCTCAAGACGGTGGCCGCGCTGGCCGCCGAGGCCACCGCAACGGCCCCGGCCCAGGCCGACGAGAAAGCGGGCCTCGGCGCGTTCCCCGCGACGCCGATCATGCGCTGGCTGGAGGAGCGCGGCGGCCCGGTCGACGCCTTCCACCAGAGCGCCCTGGTCCAGACCCCGGCCGGGCTCGGCCAGGACGAGCTGGCCCAGGCGCTGCAGGCCGTGCTCGACCGTCATGACGCCCTGCGTACCCGGCTGGACCGGACGGGCGACGGCGGCTGGACGTACACGATCCCCGGCCGGGGATCGGTCGCGGCAGCCGCTCTGGTGCACCGGGCCGACATCGCCGGGCTCCACGGCGCGGCGCTGCGCGCCGTGCTCGAGCGGGAGGCCCAGGCCGCCTGGCACCGGCTGGACCCCGCGAGCGGCGTGATGGCCCAGCTCGTCTGGTTCGACGCCGGGCCGGCCACCCCGGGCAGGCTGCTCTTCGCCGCCCACCACCTGGTCGTGGACGGCGTGTCCTGGTCCATCCTGCTGCCCGACCTGCGGGCCGCCTGGGAGGCAATCGCCGCCGGCAAGAAACCCGAGCCGGCGCCGGTGGGCACGCCCTGGCGGCGCTGGGCCGAACTGCTCACCGGGCAGACCGCGGCCCGGGCCGGCGAACTGGCGCACTGGGAGCGGGTGCTCGCCCTGCCCGCCCCGACGCTGGCCGACCGGCCGCTCGACCCGGCCCAGGACACCGCGTGCGCCGCCCGGCGGCTCACCTGCACGCTGTCCGCCGACATCACCGGACCCCTGCTCGACCGGGTCCCCGAGGCCCTGAACGCGAGCGCCTACGAGGTGCTGGTGGCCGCGCTGGCCATCGCCCTGGAGCACCACGCGCTCCGCCGGGGCGGCACCGGGGTCCTCATCGACGTCGAGGGCCACGGCCGGCAGGAGATCAGCGAAGGGCTGGACCTGTCCCGTACGGTCGGCTGGTTCACCACCATCCGCCCGGCCCGCTTGCGCCCGGGCGTGGACGACTGGGGCGCGCTGTGGGCGGGCGGGCCCGAGGCGGGCCGCGTGCTGCGCGCGCTCAAGGAGCAGTTCAGGGACGTGCCCGATGAGGGCATCGGTTACGGCCTGCTGCGCCACCTCGACGCGGACGCCGGGCCCCGGATCGCGGGCCTCGCCGAGGCCCCCGTGCTCTTCAACTATATGGGCAGGGCCGAGGCCGCCGGCGGTGACTGGTCGCCCGCGCCGGAGGTCGACACGGTCTTGGCCGCGGCGGCCGACCTGCCGCTGTCGCACCTGCTGGAGATCGACGCGGTCGTCCGCCCGGAAGCGGACGGGCCTCGTCTGACGACGTTCTGGACCTGGCCGGAACGGTTGCTGCCGGAGGCCGACGTCCGCGCCTGTGCGGACACCTGGTTCCGCGCCGTACGCGCGCTTACCGAACACGCCGAGCGTCCGGACGTCGGCGGCCACACCCCATCGGATCTGGCGCTGGTGGACCTGTCCCAAGACGAGATCGACGGGCTCGAAGACGAGTGGAGGACGCTGTAATGAAGAGGTCGGGTCCCGAGGACATCCTGCCGCTGTCACCGCTGCAGGAGGGCCTTCTCTTCCACGCGCTGTACGACGACTCGGGCAACGACGTCTACACCGTGCAGGTCGTGCTCGACCTCGGCGGCGGCCTCGACGCCGCGGTGCTCCGGGCCACCGCCCAGGCGCTGCTACAGCGCCACGCCAACCTGCGGGCGGGCTTCCTGCACCCCAAGCAGAGCCGCCCGGTGCAGGTGATCTCGCGCAGCGTCGAGACGCCGTGGTCCGAGAGCGACCTCAGGGCGCTCGGGGACACCGCTCGGGCCGCGGAGCTGGAGCGGATCCAGGCCGAGGAGAAGGCCTACTCCTTCGATCTGGCACGGCCGCCGCTGATGCGCTTCCGGCTCGTGCGTCTCGCCGACGACGCGTACCGGCTGCTCTGCACCTTCCACCACATCCTGCTCGACGGCTGGTCGACCTCGGTACTGCTGGGCGAGCTGCTGGAGGTGTACGCCAACGGCGGTGACGCCTCGGTGCTGCCGCCGGTCACCCCGTTCCGCGACCATCTCGCTTTCCTGGCCCGGCAGGACCGGCCGGCGTCGGAGCAGGCCTGGCGCCGGACGCTGGCCGGGATCGACGCGCCCACCCGCCTGGTCCCCTCGGACCCGGCCCGCGAGGTCGTCCACCCCGAGCAGCTCGTCCTCGAACTGTCCATCGAGGAAACCGAGGCGCTTTCGGCCCGCCTGCGCGCGGAGAGCCTCACCTTCTCCAGCGCCGTGCATGGCTCCTGGGCGCTGCTGCTGTCGGTGCTAACCGGCCGCCAGGACGTGATGTTCGGCACCGTCGTGTCCGGGCGCCCGCCGGAGGTTCCGGGCGTCGAGCGGATGGTCGGCATGCTCATCAACTCGCTGCCGGTCCGGGTCCGGCTCGGCGGCGGCGACGCGCTCGGCGACGTCCTGGCCCGGCTGCAGGGCGAGCACCTGGAGATGATGAACCACCAGTACACCGGGATGCGCGACATCCACCGGCTCTCCGGGCACCCCGAGCTGTTCGACACGTACGTGGCGTTCGAGAACTTCCCCTTCGACCTGCAGGGGCTGCGCGACCTCGCCGGCGACCTGACCATCGACGGGTTCGATGTCCTGGACGCCAACCACTACCCGCTGTGCCTCGTCTCCCACGTGTACGAGGGGAAGCTGCGGCTGCTGCTCAACTACCGGCCCGACCTGTTCCGCCCCGAGCAGGTCGGCGTGATCGGCGCCCGGCTGGTGCGGATCCTGCAGTCGATCACCGCGGACCTCACGCAGACCGTGGCCGGGCTCGACGTGCTGACCGACGGCGAGCGCGAGCGTCTGGTCGTCACCAGCGGCACTGTCGGTACCGCCGTCGCTCCGGCCGCCTTCCCCGAATTGTTCGCCGCCCAGGTGGCGCGCACGCCGGACGCGGTCGCCGTGGAGTCCGCGGACGTGTCCCTGTCGTACGCGGAGCTCGACGCGCGCACCGATGCCCTCGCCAACCGGCTGACCGCCGAGGGGGTCGGTCCCGAGGCGATTGTGGCCCTCGTTCTCGGCCGCTCGGTGGAGTTCGTCGTGGGCTCCCTGGCCGTGATGAAGGCCGGGGCGGCCTTCCTGCCGGTGGACCCCGACTATCCAGCCGACCGGGTGACCTTCATGTTCGACGACGCCCGGCCGGCGGCGGTGCTCACCTCCGCCCCGTACGAGCAGGCGGTGCCCGGCTCTGCGGGCGTGCCCGTGCTCGTCCTGGACCCGGCGGGCCGGCCGGTGGACGGGGCGGCCACCCGGCCCGCACCCCGGGCGCCGCTTCCGGTGGCCGCACCCGCCTACGTCATTTACACCTCCGGCTCGACCGGCGTACCCAAGGGCGTCGTCGTCAGCCACGTGGGACTCGCCGCGTTCGCCGCGACCGAGCGGGAACGGTTCGCCGTGACGGGCGACAGCCGCGTCCTGCAGTTCTCCTCGCCCAGCTTCGACGCGTCGGTGCTCGAGCTGTGCATGGCCCTGACCTCCGGCGCCGCGCTCGTACTGCCCGCGCCGGGCCCCCTCGTGGGCGAGCCGCTGGCCGAGCTGATCGCCGACCGGCGGGTGACCCACGCGCTGATCCCGCCGGCCGCGCTGGCCAGCATCCCTCCCGTGGACCTGCCCGGCTTCGCCTGCCTGATCGTCGGCGGCGACGCCTGCCCGCCCGAGCTGGTGACGCGCTGGGCCCCCGGCCGCCGCATGGTCAACGCCTACGGTCCCACCGAGTCGACAGTCGCGGTCTCCATCAGCACCCCGCTCGAGGCCACCGGCGGCGTTCCACCGATCGGCGCCCCCGTGCACGACACCCGGGCGTACGTACTCGACAGCTCGCTGCGGCTGGTTCCCCGGGGCACCGAGGGCGAGCTGTACGTCGCGGGCGCGGGACTGGCCCGCGGCTACCTGCGCCGGGCCGGGCTCACCGCCGAGCGCTTTGTGGCCAACCCCTTCAGCGCCACGGGGGAGCGGATGTACCGCACGGGCGACCTCGTCCGGCTGCGGGAGGACGGGCAACTGGAGTTCGCGGGCCGGGTCGACGACCAGGTCAAGGTTCGGGGCTTCCGGATCGAGCTCGGCGAGATCGAGAGCGTGCTGGTCCGCCACGCCAGTGTGGACCGGGCCGCCGTGATGGCGCACGAGACCGGCTCGGGTGGCAAGCAGCTCGTCGCATATGCCGTCCCGGCCGGCGCCGGTCCGATCGACGCCGAGGCGCTGCGGGCGCACGTCGCCGGGCTGCTGCCCGAGTACATGGTGCCCTCACTCGTCGTCGCCCTCGACGCCCTGCCGTTGATGATCAACGGCAAGCTGGACCGTAAGGCCCTCCCCGCCCCGGATGTCGCGGCGACCGTGGGCCGGGCGCCCGCCGACGCCCGCGAGGAGCTGCTCTGCCGGCTGTTCGCCGAGGTGCTCGGCGTGGAGCGGGTGGGCGTGGAGCAGAGCTTCTTCGAGCTCGGCGGCGACAGCATCGGCTCGATCCAGCTGATCAGCCGGGCCCGTAAGGCCGGGCTCCGCTTCACCCCGCGCGACGTGTTCACCCACAAGACCGTGGAGGCCCTCGCCGCGGCCGCCACGGAGATCACGGCCCCGACGCGCCGGCCCGCCGTCTCGGACGGCGTGGGCGGTGTGCCGCTGACCCCGATCATGCACTGGTTCAGCGAGCACAGCGGTCCCGTGGACCCGTTCAACCAGGCGATGTCGCTCGCGGTGCCCGCGGGTCTGACCACCGCCCAGGTCACCCGGGTGCTGCAGACCTTCCTGGACCACCACGACGCCCTGCGCCTGCGGCTCACCCGCATCGAGGACATCGGCGAGTGGACCCTGGAGATCACCGCGCCCGGTACCGTCGCGGCCGCCGAGTCGCTGTACCGGGTCGATGTCGCGGGACTCGACGCGGACGCGTTGCGCGCCGTGACCGAGCGGGAGTTCATCGCCGCCCAGAACCGGCTCGCCCCCGAACGGGGACGCATGGTCGAGGCCGTCTGGTTCGAGTCCGGCCCGGACCGGCCCGGGCGTCTGCTGCTGGTCATCCACCACCTCTCGGTGGACGGGGTCTCCTGGCGCATCCTGCTGCCCGAGTTCACCGCCGCGCTCGAGGCCGCCGCCGCGGGAACCGATTTCACCCCCGAGCCGGTCGGCACCTCCTTCCGCAGCTGGGCCCGGCAACTGGCCGCGGCCGCCGGTGAGCCCGACCGCATGCGTGAGCTCCCGCTGTGGCGCTCGATGCTCGCCGAGCCCGACCCCTTGCTCACCGACCGCCCCCTCGACCCGGCGACCGACACCCTGGCCACCGCGGGGCACCTCACCCTGCGGCTGGACGCCGACGTCACCGAGCCGCTGCTGGGCCGGGTGCCGGCCGCCCTCAGCGCCGGAATCAACGAGGTCCTGCTGACCGCGCTCGCCGTGGCGGTGGCCGACTGGCGGCGCATCCGAGGATGCGGGGACAGTTCCGCCGTCCTGATCGGACTGGAGGGGCACGGCCGCGAGGAGATCGTCGACCGGGCCGATCTCTCGCGCACCGTGGGCTGGTTCACGAGCCTTTACCCCGTACGGCTGGACCCGGGCGAGGCAGGTGCCACCGCCCCCGTCACCGCGCTCAAGGCGGTCAAGGAGCAGCTGCGGTCCATCCCCGACAACGGGATCGGCTTCGGTTTGCTGCGCTACCTGAACCCGCGCACCGCAGCGGCCCTCGCCCGTTTCGCCGAGCCGCAGATCGGCTTCAACTACCTGGGCCGCATCGGCGGCGCCGACGACGGAACCGGCACGGACGGCCTGGGCGGCGGCGCCGCGGACGCGACCCCGCTGCCGTACACCCTCACCGCCAACGCGGTCACCGAGACCCACAGCGACGGGCCGCACCTCACCGTCACCTGGACCTGGCCGGGCGAGCTGCTCGCCGAAGCCGACGTGCGCCCGCTCGCCGACGCGTGGTTCAAGGCCCTGCGCACGCTGGTGGCCGAGGCCGGCCGGGCCGGTGGGGGCGGGCTCGGCCCGTCCGACCTGCCGCTGGTCGACCTTACCCAGGCCGAGATCGACCGGCTGGAGAAGGCCCAGCCCCGGCTGACCGACGTCCTGCCGCTCTCACCGCTGCAGGAGGGGCTGCTCTTCCACACCTCCTACGACCAGGCGGCCGAGGACGTCTACATCACCCGGCTGGCCCTGGACGTGCGGGGCGATCTCGACCCCGAGGCGCTGCGGGCCGCTGTCACGGGGCTGCTCACCCGGCACGCCAGCCTGCGCGCCTCCTTCCACCGCACCGAGGCCGGCGTTCCCGTCCAGCTGATCGCGGACGAGGCCGAGCTGCCCTGGACCGAGACCGACCTCAGCGCCCTCGACGAGCCGGGCCAGTGCGCCGAGCTGGACCGGCTGCTGGTCCGGGAGCGGTCCCTGCGCTTCGACCCGGAGCGTCCGCCGCTGCTCCGCTTCACCCTGATCAAGCTGGGGGACGGGTATCACCGGCTGCTGTTCGCCGCTCACCACCTGCTGCTCGACGGCTGGTCGGCGCCGATTCTGGCGGGCGAGCTCTTCGAGTTGTACGCTCATCGGGGCGACGCCTCCGCCCTGCCTCCCGTCGTCCCCTACAAGGACTACCTGACCTGGCTGTCCGAGCAGGACCGCAGCGTCGCCGAGGGCGCCTGGCGCGCCGCGCTGGCCGGTATCGACGAGCCGACCCTGGTCGCCCCCGGCGCGGCCGGCCACGCCGTCGCGCTTCCGGGACGGATCGTCGATGAGCTGCCGTCCGGCCTGACCTCCGCGCTCACCGAGGCTGCCCGCGCCCGCGACCTGACCATGAACGCCGTGGTCCAGGGCGCCTGGGGCCTCGTCCTCGCCGGCCTCACCGGCCGGGACGACGTGCTGTTCGGCGAGACGGTCTCCGGTCGTCCGCCGGAGCTGCCGGGCGTCGAGTCGATGGTCGGGCTGTTCAGCAACACTGTGCCGGTCCGGGTCCGGATCGACCCGGCCGTCTCCCTGGCCGACACCCTGACCCGGGTACAGGCGCAGCGCGTGGAGTTGCTGGCCCACCACTACCTAGGCCTGGCCGACCTGCAGCGGCTGGCCGGCCTGCAGACGCTGTTCGACACCGCCGTGGTCTTCGAGAACTTCCCCGCCGACCCCGGATCGCAGTCCGACGTGCACGGGCTGGCATTGAGCGAGGTCGACACCAAGGGGGACAACCACTACCCGCTCGGCATGGTGGTGATGCAGGACGACCACCGGATGGTCCTCAACTGGTACTACCGCGCCGACCTCATCGACGAGGAGCTGGTCACGTCGGCGACCCGGCAGCTGCGCGCTGTCCTGGAGGCCTTCACCACGACCCCGGACACCCCGGTCGGCCGGCTCAGCCTCCTCGGCGAACAGGAGGCGCGGGCCCTGACGACGGGTGCGGCGGGAGTCGCCGTGCCGCTGTCCCCGGCCCTGGTCGGTGAGCTGATCGAGGCTCAGGTCGCCCGCACCCCGAAGGCCGTCGCGCTGGTCGACGGCGTCTCCGAGTTTCGCTACGCCGAGCTCAACGATCAGGCCAATCGCTTGGCGCACACCCTGATCGACCGGGGCGCCGGCCCCGAGCAGTTCGTCGCCATCGCTATGGAGCGCTCGGCCGAGCTGGTCGTGGCGCTGCTCGCGGTCCTCAAGTCCGGCGCCGCGTACCTGCCGGTCGACCCGGCACAGCCGGCCGCGCGCATCAGCGGGCTGCTCGGCGACGCCCGGCCGCGGATCCTGCTCACCAACCGGGCCACCGCGGCCACGCTGCCTCGCCACGACGTCGACACCGTGGTGCTGGACGACGCGGCGACGGCGGCTCAGATCGCCGCACGCCCGGTCACCGACCCGACGGACGCCGACCGGTCGGCCCCGCTGACCCCTGACAACCCGGCGTACGTCATCTACACCTCCGGCTCCACCGGGGTGCCCAAGGGCGTCGTGGTCGAGCACCGTTCGGTCGTCGACTACCTCGGGTGGACCGCGCGGGCCTATCCCGGGGCCGCTGGCCGGGCGCTGCTGCACTCGCCGTTCACCTTCGACCTGACCGTGACCGCGCTGTTCACCCCGCTCACGGTGGGCGGCACTGTGCTGATCGCCGCCCTGAAGGAGGACCCGGAGCTTCTCGCCCGGCTGGCCGCCGCCCCGGTGACGTTCATGAAGGCGACTCCCAGTCACCTTCCGCTGCTCGGCGCCCTTCCCGCGGCCTACTCGCCCGGCGAGCTCCTGCTGGGCGGCGAGGCGCTGCTGGGGGAGGCGCTGGCCGCATGGCGCGAGCGTCACCCGGACGCCACCGTCTGGAACGTGTACGGGCCCACCGAGGCGACCGTTAACGTCACGGAGTTCAAGATCGAGCCCGGCGTGCCGGTCGACGCCGGCCCGGTTCCGATGGGTCGCCCGCAGGCCAACGTCCGGACCTACGTGCTGGACTCGGCGCTGCGCCCGGTTCCCGCGGGCGTGGCCGGCGAGCTGTATCTGGCCGGCCCCTGCCTGGCCCGCGGCTACCTGGGCCGGGCCGCGCTGACCGCCGAGCGGTTCACCGCCGATCCGTACGGGCCGGCTGGGTCCCGGATGTACCGCACCGGGGATGTGGCCCGCCGGCGCACCGACGGCAACCTGGTGTTCGTCGGGCGCGCCGATGACCAGGTGAAGATCCGCGGTCACCGGGTCGAGCTCGGCGAGATCACCGCCGCCGTCGCCGCCCTGCCGGGTGTCGGCGCGCAGGCCGTCGTGATCCGGGACGGCGCCGACGGCGGCCGGCTGGTCGCCTACACCGTGCCCGCCGCCGGCGCGACCCTCGACGGCCCGCACCTGCGCCGGCTGCTCGCGGAGACCCTGCCCGACTACATGGTTCCCGACGCCGTCGTCGTCCTCGACGCGCTCCCGGTCACCTCGCACGGCAAGCTGGACCGGCGGGCGCTGCCGGAGCCCCAGTTCACCGGGACCGCCGCCGTCCGCTCCGCGCGCACCCCGCAGGAGGAGATCCTGTGCGGCCTCTTCGGACAGGTGCTCGACCAGCCCGAGCCGGGCGTGGACGACGACTTCTTTGAGCTCGGCGGCAACTCGTTGAGCGCCGTCCGGCTGCTGAGCCGGGTCCGTTCCGCCTTCGGCTCCGAGGTCGACGTGCGCGCGGTCTTCGAGGCGCGCACCCCGCGACGGCTGGCCGACCTGGTCGGGCCCGGCGGTGCCGCCACCCGGCCCGCGCTGACCGCCGGGCCGCGGCCCGACGAGATCCCGCTGTCGTTCTCCCAGCGCCGGCTCTGGTTCCTGGACCGGCTGGACGGCGCGTCCGGTGCGTACAACATTCCGATCGGGATCCGGCTCCGGGGCGAACTCGACCTGGACGCGCTGCGCGCCGCCGTGGGCGACGTGGTGGCGCGGCACGAGAGCCTGCGGACCGTGTTCCCCGCCGTCGGCGGCAAGCCGCGGCAGTCCGTCCAGGACCTCGCGGCCGTCGAGGTGCCGGTGGAGATCGTCGAGGTCTCCCCGGAGCGGTCCGCGGACGCCCTGCGCGAGGCGGCCGCCCGCGGCTTTGACCTCTCCACCGAGATCCCGCTGCGGGTCACCCTGTTCGTGCTCGGCCCGCGGGATCACGTTCTGCTGCTGAACGTCCACCACATCGCGTCCGACGGGTGGTCCAACGCGCCGCTGGCCCGCGACCTGTCCGTCGCCTACACCGCCCGGCACGGCGGCCGGACGCCGGGCTTCGCCCCGCTGCCTGTGCAGTACGCCGACTACACCCTCTGGCAGCGCGAGCTGCTCGGTGACGAGGGGGCGGCGGACTCGCCGGCCGCGCGCCAGCTCAGCTTCTGGCAGGAGTCCCTGGCGGGCGCGCCCGCGGAGCTCGCGCTGCCCACCGACCGCCCCCGCCCGGCGGAGATGACCACCCAGGGCGCCACCGTGGAGTTCACCGTCGAGGCCGGCCTGCACGCCCGGCTCACCACCCTCGCCCGCACCCACCAGGTCAGCCTGTTCATGGTGGCCCAGGCCGGGCTGGCGGCCCTGCTCACCCGGCTCGGCTCGGGCACCGACATCCCGATCGGTACGGCCGTGGCGGGCCGGGCGGACGAGAACCTGGAGGACCTCGTCGGCTTCTTCGTCAACACCCTGGTGCTGCGCACCGACACCTCTGGGGACCCGTCCTTCGCGCAGCTGCTGCACCGGGTGCGGGCCGCCGACCTGGCCGCCTACGCCCACCAGGACCTGCCGTTCGAGCGCCTGGTCGACCGGCTGGGGCCGCAGGCCCGCTCGCTGGCCCACACCCCGCTATTCCAGGTCTTCCTGGCCTTTCAGAACAACACGGCGGCGCGGCTGGAGCTGCCCGGACTCGACGTCGAACCGGCAGGCATCGAGCTCACCTCGGCGAAGACCGACCTGGGGCTGGAGCTGCAGGAGAACGTCGGCGACGACGGGAGCCCGGCCGGGATGCGGGGCCTGATCAGCTACCGGACCGACCTGTTCGACCGGGCCACCGTCGAGACGATCGCGGCCCGGTTCACCGCCCTGCTCGACGCGGTGGCCGGCGACCCGGAGGTGCGGGTGAGCCGGATCGGCCTGCTCGGAGGGGCCGAGCGCGAGCAGGTGCTCGCGCGCTGGAACGATACCGCCCGGCCGGTCCTGGCGGAGACCTTCCCCGACCTGTTCGAGCGGCAGGCGGCCGCCACCCCCGAGAGCTCCGCGGTGATCGCCGGGGGCCGCGGGCTGACCTACGGCGAGCTCAACGCGCGGGCCAACCAGTGGGCGCACTACCTGATCGGCCTCGGCGCCGGACCCGAGGAGTTCGTGGCGGTCGCCGTGCCGCGCTCGGCGGACTGGCCGGCGATCACCCTCGGCGTCCTCAAGGCGGGCGCCGCTTACACGCCCGTCGACCCTGGCTATCCGGCCGACCGCATCGCCTACATCATCCGGGACGCGAGCCCCGCGCTGGTGCTCGCGGCCGGGGCCACGGCGACGAGCCCGGCCCTGACCGGCACGGTCGTGCGCGCCGTCGACGACGCTGAGGTGCGCGCACTCGTCGACGCGGCCCCGGTCACCGATCCCACCGACCGTGAGCGGGTCCGCCCGCTCGGCGTGGACCACCCCGCGTATGTCATCTACACCTCCGGATCGACCGGCCGGCCCAAGGGCGTCCTGGTGACGCACTGCGGCATCGCGAGCATGGCCGGAGCGCACGCGGAGAACTTCGGCATCGACCCGGCCAGCCGCGTCCTGCAGGCCGTCTCGCCCAGCTTCGATGTCTCCATGGCCGACCTGGCGATGACCCTGCTCACCGGGGCCACGCTGGTGCTGCCGGACACCCACCACGCGCCGGCCGGCGACGAACTGGCCGCGCTGGTCACCGGGCACGACGTCACCCATCTGCAGATCACCGCAGGTGTCCTGGCCACGGTGCCGCACACCGGGCTGGCCGGCCTGCGCACCCTCGCGGTCGGCGGCGAGGCCTGCCCGCCCGGCCAGGTGGAGTACTGGTCCCGGGGGCGCCGGATGCTCAACGTGTACGGCCCCAGCGAGACGACCGTCTGCTCCACCATGAGCGGCCCGCTCTCCGGTGCGGTGCACCCGCCGATCGGCGCCCCGCTGTGGAACACCCGGGTCTACGTCCTGGACCCGGTGCTGATGCCGGTGCCGGTCGGTGTCGCCGGTGAGCTCTATATCGCCGGTGACGGCCTGGCCCGCGGATATCTGGGGCGGCCGGCGCTGACCGCCGAGCGCTTCGTCGCCCATCCCTACGGGACGCCGGGCGAACGTCTTTACCGCACCGGCGACCTGGTGCGGTGGAACCCGGACGGGCAGCTGGAGTTCGTGGGCCGGTCCGACGACCAGGTGAAGATCCGGGGATTCCGGGTCGAGCTCGGCGAGATCGAGGCCGCGCTCGTCACCCACCCCGGCGTCACGGCCGCCGCGGCGGCCCTGCACCAGGGCGAGGACGGCCGCGGCAGGCTGGTGGCCTGGGTGGTGCCGTCCGACGCGGTCCCGGCCGACGCCGCGCAACTGCGCGCCCACCTCGGCCGGCTGCTGCCGGAGTACATGGTGCCGGCCGCGTTCACCGTCGTGGACGCACTGCCGCTCACCGCCAACGGCAAGGTCGACCGCAAGGCCCTGCCCGAGCCCGACTTCGGCGCCCAGGGCGACGGCCGGGAGCCCGGCAACGCCAAGGAGCGGCTCCTCTGCGAGCTGATCGGCGACCTGCTGGGCGTGGCCCGGGTGAGCATCGACGACAACTTCTTCGCCCTCGGCGGGGACAGCATCGTGTCGATCCAGCTGGTCAGCCGGGCCCTCGAGGCGGGGCTGGAGTTCACCGCCACGGACGTCCTGCGCCACCCCACGATCGGGGAGCTGGCCGCCGCCGCGACCGGGCTCGAGGACGCGGACGACCAGCCCGCCGCGCCCGCCGCCGACGATCGGGGCGTGGGCGAGATCAGGCTGACCCCGTACGTCCACGCGCTGCGTCACCGCGGCGGCCCGATCGCCGGGTCGGCCGCCACCGTCGCCCTGGCCCTGCCGGGTGACACCGACGAGGAGCGGCTGCACACCGTGCTCCGGACCCTGCTGGACCGGCACGACACCCTGCGGCTACGGCTGACCCGCCGGGCCGGGAACCTGGTGTGGGGCCTCGAGGTGCGGCCGCACGGCGAGGTCGACGTGCGCGACCTGATCACTCGGGTCGACGTCGCCGGGGCCGGCCTGGAGTCGCTGGCCGGCGAGACGGCCCGGGGGCTCGAGGTCGCGCGGGCCGGGCTGGCGCCGGAGGACGGCGTCGTCTTCCGGGCGGTCTGGCTCGACGGCGGGCCGGGCGGCGAACACCGCCTGCTACTCGCCGTGCACCGGCTCGCCGCCGATGCTAGCGCGTGGCGCGTCCTGCTGGCCGACCTGAGCACCGCCTGGCCGGCGGCGGCCCGCGCCGGGGGAGCGCTGCCCCCGGTGGGCGGCACCTACCGCTCCTGGACGGAGACGTACACCGAGGCGGCCGCCGCCCCGGATCTCGTCAACCAGCTGCAGACGTGGGCCGACCTGCTCGGCACGCAGCCCGCCGCGATCCCGGGCCCGCTGGTCCCGGGCCGCGACACCCGGGACACCGTACGGACCGTGGAGGTCATCCTCTCCGCCGCCGAATCGGCCACCCTGCTCAGCGACGTGCCGGAGAAGTTCGCCACCGGGGCCGAGGAGATCCTGCTCGCCACCGTCGGCACCGCGCTGGAGAAGTGGCAGGTCCGGCGGGGGCTGGGCACGGCCGCCGGGACCCTGGTCGATGTGGAGCGCGACGGCCGCGGCGGCGACCCCGACCTCGCGCGCGCCCTCGGGCAGTTCACCTTCGTCCACCCGGTCCGCCTGGGCGCGGGCGAGGAAACCGGTGGGAGCGCCGCCGACCAGGTCAAGCGGGTCAAGGAGCTGCTGGCGGCGATCCCCGGGGACGGCCGCGGCTACGGGATGCTGCGCTACCTCAACCCGCAGACCGTTCCCCTGCTCGCGCAGGCGCCGTCCGCCCAGCTGCGGTTCGCCCACCTCGGCACCTTCCGGTCCCCGCTCGGCGACGGCTCGGTGCCGCTCGCCCCGGAGACCGCGGTGCGGCCGGTCGCTGCGGAGGCCCCGGACATGCCGGTGGAGTATCCGCTGGAGGTGGAGACCTGGGCCGACGAGCAGCCCGAGGGGATCCGGCTGACGGCCCGCTGGTCGTGGCCCGCGGCGTTGCTGAGCGAGGCCGACGTGGTGGAGCTGGCCGACCTCTGGCAGGAGGCGGCGCGGCGGCTCCTCGCGGAGTCGGCGCGCTCCGGCGGGCACACCCCGTCGGACTTCTCCATGGTCAGCCTCGAGCAGCGGGAGATCGAACTGCTGGAGGAGGGCGGCCGGCGGCTGGACGACGTGCTGCCGCTGGCTCCCCTGCAGGAGGGCCTGCTGTTCCACTCGCTCTACGACCAGCGCGAGATCGACGTCTACACCGTGCAGCTCGGCCTCGACCTAGAGGGCGACCCGCGGACAGCGGTGCTGCGCGCCTCGGTGCGGGCGTTGCTGGACCGGCACGAGAACCTGCGCGCGGGCTTCGCCCACGAGAAGCTGTCCCGTCCGGTGCAATTCATCCCGGCGGACATCGAATTGCCGTGGGCCGAGACGGACCTGTCGGCCCTGGACGACGCCGCGTGCGACGCGGAGGTCGACCGGGTGATGCGTGAGGCCAGGGCCGAGCGCTTCGACCTCGACCGGCCCCCGCTGCTGCGCTGCACGTTGCTGCGGCTGGGGGGCGGCCGGGCCCGGCTGGTGCTCACCTTCCACCACCTGCTGCTGGACGGGTGGTCCACGCCGATCCTGCTCGACGAGCTGATGCGGCTCTACGCGGCGGGCGGCGACCCCGCCGGGCTGCCCCCGGCCCACTCCTACCGGAACTACCTGAGCTGGCTCGAGGGCCAGGACCGGACGGTCTCGGAGAAGGCGTGGCGCGAGGTGCTCGACGCCTCGGTGGAGCCCACCCTGCTGGCCCCGGCCGACCCCGAGCGTACGGCCGTCGCCACGGAGAAGATCTCCGTCACCTTCGAGGCGGACATGGTCTCCGGCCTGACCGTGCTGGCCGCCAGGCACGGCACCACGGCCAACACCGTCGTCCAGGCCGCCTGGGGACTCCTGCTGGCCCGGCTCGGCGGCCGGGCGGACGTCGTGTTCGGAGCGACCGTCTCCGGCCGCCCGCCGAAGGTGCACGGCATCGAGCGGATGGTCGGCCTGTTCATCAACACGGTTCCGGTCCGGGTGAGCTTCCGCCCGGGCGAGCCGATCGGTGACGCGCTGGCCCGGCTCTGGCAGCAGCAGGTGGAGCTGACCGCGCACCAGCACATGCGCCTGGTCGACCTGCAACGGCAGGTCGGCAAGGGCGAGCTGTTCGACACGCTGCTGGTGTTCCAGAACATCCCCGCCGACGGCGCCGGTTTCGGCGGCGACGCCGACCGGGTGCGTGCGGTCGACCTGGAGATGAACGACGCCACCCACTACCCGCTCACCCTCGACGCCGGGCTCTCCGGCGACCGGCTGCACTGCCGGCTCGGTTACCGCCCCGACCTCTTCGCCTCCACCGAGGTCGAGGCCGTAGCGGACGGGCTGGGTGAGGTGCTGCGGGCCTTCGCCAGCGAACCGGAGCGGGCCTTCGCCCTCGCGGACGATGACCCGCTGACCCGGCGCTGGGCCGGGGTGCGGTCCCGGCTGCGGGAGCAGACGGTCACCCCGGCCGGCGAGGCACCCGGGGCGCAGCTCGTCGCTGCGCCGGTCGCCCCGTCCCGTGAGGCGGTGCTGGCCGGACTGTTCGCCGAGCTGCTCGACGCGCCCGGGGTCGGGCTCGACGACGACTTCTTCGAGCTCGGTGGGGACAGCATCGTCTCCATCCAGCTGGCCGGCCGGGCCCGCAAGGCCGGGCTGCAGATCAGCCTGCGCGACGTCTTCAAGTTCCGGACGGTTCGCGCGCTGGCCCGGATCGCCACGGAGGACGAGGGCCCCGCGCAGGGCCAGTCCGTCGCCGACGGCATCGGGGAGATGCCGCTGACCCCGGTCATGCTCGACCTGTACGAGCGCGGCGGGCCCACGGACAGCGTCCACCAAGCGGCGCTGCTGCAGGTCCCGGCGGGTGCGGACGCGGGCCGGCTGGCGGCGACCCTGCAGGCCGTCCTGGACCACCACGACCTGTTGCGGTCGCGAATCGTCAAGGGCGCCGGCGGGCTGCGGCTGGAGGTCACCCCGACCGGCTCGGTCGAGGCCGCCGCGCTGCTGCGCCGGACCGACATCGCCGCCGTCCCCCAGGACGAGCTGATCGGCCTGGTCACGCAGGCGCAGGCGCGGGCCCAGGCCGAGCTCTCCTGCAAGGACGGCGAGATGGTCCGGGCCGTCTGGTTCGACGCCGGGCCGGACCGGCCGGGGCGGCTGCTGATCCTGGTCCATCACCTGGCCGTGGACGGGGTCTCCTGGCGCGTCCTGCAGGAGGACCTCCGGCACGCCTGGGAGGCGATCGTCGCGGGGCGGGAACCCGACCTCGAGCCCGTGGGCACGTCGTTCCGCCATTGGGCCTCTGTGCTGGCCGAGCAGGCGACCGGGCCGGAGCGCACCAAGGAGCTCGACCTGTGGCGCTCGGTCCTGCAGACCGCGGATCCGCTGCTCTCGCACCGGCCCGTCGACCCCGCGGTGGACGTGGTCCGGACCGCGCAACGGCTGACGGTGACCCTGCCCGAGGAGATCACCGCACCCCTGCTGGGCGCGTTGCCGGCGGCGTTCAACGCGACGGTCGACCATGTGCTGCTGACCGCCCTCGCGCTGGCGGTCGCCCGCTGGCGGCGGGAGCGCGGCCGCGGCGAGGACAGCGCGCTGCTGGTGGGTCTCGAGGGCCACGGTCGCGAGGAGATCGTGCCGGGGGCCGACCTGTCCCGGACGGTCGGCTGGTTCACCAGCCTCTACCCGGTCGCGATCGACCCCGGCCCGGCGGCCGGGGTCGAGGCCGGCCCGGACAGCGAGGTGCTCGGCGCCGCGCTCAAGCGGGTCAAGGAGCAGCTGCGGGCCATCCCCGACAAGGGCATCGGCTACGGGTTGCTGCGCTACCTCAACCCGGACACGGCACCCGAGCTGGCCGGGTTCGCCGAGCCGCAGGTCGGCTTCAACTACCTGGGCCGTTTCAAGGCGGTCGACGCGCAGGCCCTGCGCGCCGACGACTGGGCGGCCCCGCCGGAGGCGACCGAGACGCTGGGTGGGGGCGGGGCCGACAGCGCCCCGCTGGCCCACGCCATCGGGCTCAGCGCGGTGGCCCAGGATCGGCCCGACGGGGTGCGGCTGGTGGCCATCTGGTCGTGGCCCGGGGCGCTCTTCCGGCAGGACGAGGTACGGGCCCTGGCCGACCACTGGTTCGCCGCGCTCGAAGCCCTGGCCAGCTGCGCCGGCGCGCCCGGCGCGGGCGGACTCACCCCGTCCGACATGTCGCTGCTGGAGTTCTCGCAGGATGAGATCGAAGAATTCGAGAGGGACCTGAGCTGATGGAGAAGAACCGGAACCTGTCGCAACCTGGATTCGTCGACATCTGGCCGCTGTCCCCGCTGCAGAAGGGCATGCTCTTCCACGCCCTGTACGAGGAGCAGGGCGCGGACGTCTACGTCATCCAGCTGGCGATCGACCTCCGGCGCGAGGTGGACGCGGCCGCCCTGCGCGGCGCCGTGGCCACGGTGCTCGGCCGTTACGAGAATCTGCGGGTTTCGTTCCGCAACCGCAGGAGCGGCGAGCCGGTCCAGGCGATCCTGCGCGAGGCAGAGCCGGACTGGTCCGAGACCGACATCAGCGACGTGGCCGAGCCGGAGCGCGCGGCCCGGCTGCGGCAGCTGCTCGACGAGGACCGGACCCGCCGGTTCGACCTGAAACGGCCGCCGCTGCGCTTCTCGCTGATCAAGCTGGCCGGCGACGAGTACCGGTTCGTCTTCACGGCCCACCACATCCTGCTCGACGGCTGGTCCATGCCGCTGGTGCTGGGCGAGCTGATGACCCTCTACGCCAACGGCGGCGACGCTGCCGCGCTGGCGCCGGTCATCCCGTACAAGGACTACCTGGCCTGGCTGGCCCGGCAGGACCGGCCCGCGGCCGAGGCCGCCTGGCGGGACGCGCTCAAGGGGGCCGGGCCCACGCTGGTGGCCGGTTCCGGCACGGGCGCCTCGCTGCCCGACAGCCTGATCGAGGACGTTTCCCCGCAAGTGTCGGCCGCGCTGATCGAGCGGGCGCGCTCGCTCGGCGTGACCCTCAACAGCGTCGTGCAGACGGCCTGGGGCCTGATCCTGGGCTCGCTGACGGGGCGGGACGACGTCGTCTTCGGCGAGACCGTCTCGGGCCGGCCGCCTGAGCTGCCCGGGGCCGAGCGGATGGTCGGCCTGTTCATCAACACGCTGCCGGTCCGGCTGCGGGTGGACCCCGCGCTCTCCCTCCAGGACCACGTCCGCGAACTGCAGGACGCCCAGGCCGACCTGCTGGCCCACAAGCACCTCGGGCTGGCCGAGATCCAGCAGTTGCACGGCGGGGGACAGCTCTTCGACGCCATCACCATCTTCGCCAACTACCCGATCGACTCCGACAGCCTGCGGGAGTCCGCCGACGACATCGGGGCGGTCGGCGCGGCGGCTGTGGATGCCACGCACTACGCCCTCAACCTGGAGGGCACCGTCCGGGGCGAGCGGATGACGGTCCGCCTCGACCACCGCCCCGACCTGTTCGCCCCGGGTGCCGGGCGCGAGGTGCTGGACCGGGTGCTCGCGGTGCTGCGAACCTTCGCCGACCAGCCGGACCGGCGGGTCGGGGAGCTGGAGCTGTTCGACGCCACCGATCGTGCACGCCTGGTGCTCGCCGCGTCCGGCCCGGCGGAGAACCCCGCCGAGCCGGACGCCGTTCCCGCCGCCCGGCCCGGCCCAGCGGACGCGATGCCGGCGACCGAACGCGAGGCGCTGCTGTGCCGCCTCTTCGCCGAGGTACTCGGGGTCGAGTCGGTCTCCGTCCACGACAACTTCTTCGCCCTGGGCGGCGATTCGATCACGTCGATCCAGCTGGCGCACCGCGCCCGCAAGGAGAACATCGCGCTGAGCCTGCGGGAGATCTTCGAGCACCGGACCGTGTCCCGGCTGGCGGCGTTGGCCGGCGCTGCGCCGCAGCAGGCCCCGGCCATCGCCGACGACGGGGTCGGCCCGGTGCCCCTGACCCCGATCATGCACTGGCAGCAGAGCCAGGGCGGCCGGATCGACGCCTTCAACCAGACGATGACCGTGCCCGTCCCGGCCGGCCTGACCCCGGCGGAGTTGCACACCGCGTTCCAGGCGTTGCTCGACCACCACGACGCGCTGCGGATGCGGCTCGGCCGTGGCCCGGACGAGGCGTGGACGCTGGAGGTCCTGCCCCGCGGCGCCGTGCGGGCCGAGGACTGCGTGCGTCGCTACGAGGTCACGGCCGACGCCCCGGCCGCAGAGGAGCAGGTGCTGGCGGCCGTGGACCGGCTCGCGCCCGCCGACGGCCGGATGGTGCAGGCCGTCTGGTACGACGCCGGACCGGACGCGGAGGGCCAGCTGGCCCTCATGATCCACCACCTCGCGGTGGACGGCGTCTCCTGGCGGATCCTGCTGCCCGACCTGCAGGACGCCCTCGACGCGACCCGATCCGGCGCCGCGATCACCCTCGAGCCGGTCGGCACGTCGCTGCGCCGCTGGTCGCAGGAGCTGGCGACGCAGGCCCGGACCGACCGCCGGGTGGCCGAGCTGGACCGCTGGCGCTCGGTGCTGGCCACCGAAGACCCGAACCTGGCGGAGCGCCGTCCGGACCCCGCCCGCGATGTCGTCGGCGTGGCCCGCCAGCTGACCGTGAACCTGCCCCCGGCCACCACGGCCGCGATCCTGGGCGCCGTGCCCGCGCTCTTCCACGCCGGGGCCGACGAGGCGATGCTCACCGCCCTGGCGCTGGCCGTGGCCCGCTGGCGGCGGGAGCGCGGCCGCGGCGACGCCAGCGCGGTGCTGATCGGCCTGGAGGGCCACGGCCGCGAGGCGATCGTCGACGGGGCCGACCTCTCGCGGACCGTGGGCTGGTTCACCAGCCTCTACCCGGTCGCCGTGGACCCGGGCGCCGCCGACGACGAGGAGCTCTGGTCCGGCGGCCCCGCCCTCGGGGCTGCGTTCAAGGCGGTCAAGGAGCAGCTGCGGGCCATCCCCGACAAGGGCATCGGCTACGGGTTGCTGCGTCACCTCAACCCGGACACAGGCCCCGAGCTGGCCGGGTTCGCGGAGCCGCAGGTCGGCTTCAACTACCTGGGTCGGCTGGGCACCGCCGACCCGGACGCCGACCCCGACGCCGTACGCGTGCGCGACCTCACCGGCGCGGGCGACGCTACCATGCCGCTCCCGTACGCCGTGGAGCTCAACGCCGCCGCCGTGGACCACCGCGACGGCCAGCGCCTGACGGCGTCCTGGACCTTCTCCGGCGAGCTCTTTTCCGAGGCCGAGATCACCCACATCGCCCGGCTCTGGTTCGACGCGCTGACCGCCCTGGCCGCGCACGCCGAGCGGCCCGACGCCGGTGGTCTCACGCCCTCCGACCTGCCACTGGTCACCGTCGCTCAGGACGAGATCGACCGGCTGGCGGCTGTTACGGGCGGGATCGTCGACATCCTGCCGCTCTCGCCGCTGCAGCAGGGCCTGCACTTCCACGGCCTGTACGACGCGTCCGAGGCCGACGTCTACACCATCCAGTCGGTCCTCGAGCTGCGGGGTCCGGTCCAGGCCGATGCCTTGCGCGCGGCGGCGCAGGAGCTGCTGCGCCGGCACGACAACCTGCGCGCCTTCTTCGTCACCGGCGCGGCGGGCAAGCCGCTGCAGGTCATCCCTGCGGTGGCCGACCTGCCCTGGCAGACCCACGACCTGCGCGGTCTGGGTGCGGCGGACCGGGAGACGGAACTGCGGCGGCTGCTGGCGGCCGACCAGGCGGTGCGGTTCGACCTGGAGCAGCCGCCGCTGGTGCGGGGCACCCTAATCCGCCTGAGCGAGCGGGACCATCGCTTCGTTTTCACCGTCCACCACATCGCGGTCGACGGCTGGTCGATGCCCCTGCTCGTGCGCGACCTCTTCGACCTGTACGGGCGGCAGCTGCGCGGCGACGAGCCGGCGCCGTCGCCCGCCGCGCCGTACAAGCAGTACCTCGGCTGGCTGGCCGCGCAGGACCGCGACGCCTCCGAGAACGCCTGGCGGGCCGCGCTGGCCGGCTTGGACGAGGCGACCCACCTGGTGCCGGACCCCCAGACGCACGCCACGGCCGCCCCCGCGCGGCTGCACACCGCCGTCCCTGCGGAGCTGTCGGCGGCGCTGACGGCCGTGGCCCGGGAATACGGGCTGACGGTCAACACCCTGGTGCAGGGCGCCTGGGGGCTTCTTCTCTCGGTGCTGACCGGCCGCACCGACGTCGTCTTCGGCGCGACCGTGTCGGGCCGCCCGCCGGAGCTGCCCGGCGTCGAGAGCATGATCGGTCTGTTCATCAACACCCTCCCGGTCCGGATGGAGATCGACCACGGCGCCTCCCTGGCCGGGCTGTTCCAGCGGCTTCAGGAGCGGCAGTCGGGGCTGATGGCGCACCAGTACCTCGGCCTGGCCGACGTCCAGCGCCTGGCCGGCAGCGGCGAGCTGTTCGATACCCTGGTGGTGTTCGAGAACTACCCGGTGCAAGCCGAGCCGTTGCGCGAGTCCGCCCAGGAGCTCGGGGTGGTGGACGCCGAGGTGCACGACGCCGTGCACTACCCGCTGGCCCTGCTGGCGGCCCAGCGCGGAAACCAGCTCACCGTAGAGTGGTCGTACCGTCCGGACCTGCTCGACCGGGAGCAGATCGAGGCCGTCGCCGAGCGCTTCCTGACCGTGCTGCGCGCCTTCGCGGCCGGGCCGGACCGGCTGGCGGCCACAGTGGACCTGCTGACCCCCGCCGAGCGGCGGCTGGTGCTCACCGAGTGGAGCGACGGCGGCCCCGGGATCCCCGACGGTTCGGTCACCGAGCGCTTCGAGGCCTGGGTGACGGCCCGGCCGGGGGCAACCGCCCTGGTCGCCGAGGATCAGGAGCTGACGTACGCCGAGCTGGGGGCGCGGGTCGACCGCCTGGCGGGCTGGCTCCGGGAGCAGGGCGCCGGACCGGAGCAGTTCGTCGCGATCCGGCTGCCGCGCACCGCCGACCTGATCGTGGCGATGCTCGCGGTCCTCAAGTCGGGGGCTGCCTACGTGCCGATCGACCCGGCGCTCCCGGCCGACCGGATCGCCTACCTCCTGCACGACGCGAACCCGCTCCTCGTCCTCACCGAGGAGGAGTTGGCCCGCGCGGCCCGCTCCGGCGCTCCGGCCGCCGTCCCCGGCGTGGTCCGGCACCCCGATCACCCCGCGTACGTCATCTACACCTCCGGCTCGACCGGCCGCCCCAAGGGCGTCGTCGTGCCCGGCGGCGGGATGGCCAACCTCGTGGACGCGATCGTGGGACAGATGGGGCTGACCTCGGACGACCGGCTGACCGCCGTGTCCACGGTCGGGTTCGACATCACCGTGATGGAGATCTTCATGCCGCTGGTCAGCGGGGGCACGGTGGTGCTGGCCGCAGCGGACACGGTCAAGGATCCCGAGGGGCTCGGCGCGCTGCTCACCCGGACCGGCACCACCGCGCTGGCGGCGCCGCCGAGCCTGTGGCACGTTCTGGCGGAGACGGTCCCGCAGGCACTGCGCGGGCTGCGCAAGCTGACCGGCGGCGAGGCGCTCGCCTCGGACCTGGCCCGGCGGCTCGTCACCCTCGACGGCCTCGTGCTCAACCTGTACGGGCCCACCGAGATCACCGTGGCCGCCACCGGCACCGAGATCGACGGTGCGGCGCCGGTCACCATCGGCGGCCCCATCGCCGGCGCGCGGGTCTACGTGCTCGACCCGGCCCTGCGCCCGGTGCCGCCAGGGGTGCCCGGTGAGCTGTACATCGCCGGCATCGGCGTCACCCGCGGCTACCACGGCCGCCGCGGGCTGACCGCCGAGCGGTTCGTTCCCGACCCGTACGGCCCGGCCGGCACCCGGATGTACCGCAGCGGCGACCTGGTGCGCTGGACCGGCGCCGGGCAGCTCGACTATCTCGGCCGCACCGACTTCCAGGTGAAGCTGCGCGGCTTTCGCATCGAGCTCGGCGAGATCGAGGAGGTGCTGAGCGGCCACGCCGACGTGGGCCGCGCGGTCGCGAGCGTCCACGAGTTCCGTCCGGGCGACCGTCGCCTGGTCGCCCACGTGATGCCGGCCGAGGGACGCGCCGTCGACCCGGCCGTGCTGCGCGAGCACGCCGCCGCGGCCCTGCCCGGCTACATGGTGCCCACCGCGTTCGTGATTCTGAACGAGCTGCCGCTGAACCCGAACGGGAAGGTCGACCGCAAGGCGCTGCCCGCCCCGGAGCTCGGCGGTGGCGAGCTGTCCCGGGAGCCGCGCAACGCCACCGAGGCGACCCTGTGCCGGCTCTTCGCCGAGGTGCTCGGGCTGGAGCAGGCCGACGTGGCGGAGAGCTTCTTCACCCTCGGCGGGGACAGCATCAGCTCGCTCCAGCTGGTCAGCCGGGCCCGGCAGGCAGGGCTGCGGTTCAGCCCCCGCGACGTGTTCACGCACCGCACCCCGGAGGCGCTGGCGGCGGCCGTGCTGGCCGGCCAGGAGGCCGCGGAACCGGCCCGGCCGGAGGCGACGGCGAGCGACGCGGTCGGCGACGTGCCGCTGACTCCGATCATGCACTGGGTGCGGGAGCGTGGGGGCGCCATCGACCAGTTCAACCAGACGATGTCGCTGCCGGTGCCGGCCGGCGCCGGGCTCGGCACCGTCACGTCCGCGCTGCAGGCGGTGCTCGACCACCACGACGCGCTGCGGATGCGGCTGGAGCGGCTCGGGGAGGACTTCGGCTGGTCGCTGGAGATCAGCCCGCCCGGTACAGTGCCCGCCGCGGACTGCGTCCACCACGTCGACGCCGCGGCTCTGATCGCCGCGGGCTCGACCGAGGCGGAACTCGACAGGCGGGCCGTCGCCGAGGTCGCCGCGGCTCAGTCGCGCCTGAACCCCGCCACCGGGGCGATGGTGCGCTGCGTCTGGTTCGACGCGGGCCCGCAGACGCCCGGACGGCTCACCGTCGTCGCCCATCACCTGGTCGTCGACGGTGTCTCCTGGCGCATCCTGCTGCCCGACCTGCAAGCCGCCCTGGAGGCGGGCACGGCCGGGCGGCCCGTCGTCCTCGAGCCCGTGGGCACGTCCTTCCGGGAATGGGCCCGGCGGCTGACCGATCTGGCCGCCGCGCCCGACCGGATGCGGGAGCTCCCGCTCTGGCGGGGCATCCTCGACGGTTCCGACACGCCCCTGACCGACCGGCCGGTGGACGCGAAGCGGGACACCTTCGGCACAGCCGCCCAGCTCAGCGTCCAGCTCCCGGTGAAGCTGACCGCGCCGTTGCTGGGCCGGATCCCCGCGCTCTTCCACGCCGAGATCAACGACGTGTTGCTGGCGGCCCTGTCCCTGGCCGTCCTCGACTGGCGCCGGCGCACCGGGCGGGGCGACGACCCGGAGGTCCTGATCGACCTCGAGGGGCACGGCCGCGAGGAGATCGCCGACGGCGTCGACCTCGCCCGCACCGTCGGCTGGTTCACCAGCCTGTACCCGCTGCGCCTGGTGCCGGGCGAGACGCCGGACGACGAGCTGTGGTCGGGTGGACCGGCGGTGGGCCGCGCGGTCAAGCGCATCAAGGAGCAGCGACGGGTCCTGCCCGACAACGGGATCGGCTTTGGCCTGCTGCGCCATCTCAACCCGCAGACCGCCCAGGTCCTGGGCCGGTTCGCGCAGCCACAGATCGGTTTCAACTATCTGGGCCGGCTGGGGGAGGCCGACGACAGCGGCGACCACGCGTCGCGACCGGAGGTCAAGCGGGACCTGTCGAACGTGGCCGAGGCGGCCATGGCCCTGCCGCACGCCCTGGACGTCACCGCCACCGCCGTCACCTACCCCGACGGCCCGCGACTGGTCGCCCACTGGATCTGGGCCGGCGAGCTGTTCTCCGACGACGACATGCGCGACCTCGCCGAAACCTGGTTCAAGGCGCTGGAGGCGCTGGTCCGCCACGCCGAACGACCCGAGGGCGCGGGCGGCCTCAGCCCCTCCGACCTCACGCTGGTCGACCTGGGACAGGAGGAGATCGACCGCCTCGAGGTCGCCGGGGAGGACGTCGTCGATGTGCTGCCCCTCTCACCGCTGCAGGAGGGCCTGCTCTTCCATGCCCTCTACGACGAGCGGGGAGCGGACATCTACACCACCCTCCTCGCCTTCGAGCTGCACGGGGAGCTGGACGCCGCCGCGCTGCGGGACGCCGCCGGGGCGCTGCTGCGCCGGCACGACAACCTGCGCGCGGCCTTCCGGCCCGGCGCTGCCGGCCAGTCGCTGCAGGTCATCCCGCGCACGGTCGAGGTGCCCTGGCGGGAGGTGGACCTCAGCGGACACGACGAGGAGCGGCGCGCGCGGGAGCTCGACCGCCTGGCGTCGGCGGAACTGGCCGTGCGGTTCGACCCACGACAGCCTCCGCTGCTGCGGTTCACCCTGGTCAAGACGGGTGCGCGGGCGCACCGGTTGCTGCTCGCGAACCACCACATCCTGTTCGACGGCTGGTCCGGCCCGATTCTCTCGGCCGAGCTGTTCGAGCTCTACCGCAGCGGCGGCGACGACGCGGCGCTGCCCCCGGTGACGCCGTACAAGGACTATCTGACCTGGCTCGCCGGGCAGGACCGGGACGCCGCCGAGACCGCTTGGCGCGCGGCGCTGGCCGGGGTGGACGAGCCGACGCTGGTCGCCCCGGCCGACCCGGCGCGGGCGCCGCTGCGGCCCGGCACGCACCGGCTGGAGCTCTCCGGCGCGGAGACGGCCGCCCTGACCGGTCAGGCCCGCCGGTCCGGGGTCACGAAGAACACCGTGGTCCAGGCGGCCTGGGGGCTGCTGCTGTGCGGACTCACCGGGCGCGGCGACGTGACGTTCGGCGAGACCGTCAGCGGCCGGCCGGCCGAACTCCCCG
This sequence comes from Micromonospora sp. NPDC005220, assembly GCF_040607895.1. Taxonomy (NCBI): domain Bacteria; kingdom Bacillati; phylum Actinomycetota; class Actinomycetes; order Micromonosporales; family Micromonosporaceae; genus Micromonospora; species Micromonospora sp. NPDC005220. Next base: position 11,441 of record NZ_JBEXHP010000032.1, on the reverse strand, counting down.
GCGTCGAGACCATGGTCGGCCTGTTCATTAACACCCTGCCCGTACGGGTCCGCACCGGTCGCGGCGACACCCTGCTCGACGTGGTGCACCGCCTGCGCGACCAGCAGGCGGAGCTGCTGCCTCACAACTACCTCGGCCTCACCGACATCCAGCGCCTCACCGGCACCGGCGCTCTGTTCGACACCTCCGTGGAGTTCAGCAGCTATCCGGTCGACGCCGAGACGCTGGAGCGGACGGCCGAGGGGATCGGGATCGTCGACGTCCAGATCCAGGACGGCACCCACTACCCGCTCGCGCTCGGTGCCTCCGACAACGGGCGTACCCTCACCCTCACGATCGACTACCGCCCCGACCTGTTCGACGTCGAGACGGTGCAGGCCCTGGGCGAACGGCTCCGGACGATCCTGGGCACGTTCGCCACCGACCCCGGCCGCCGGGCCGACTCCCTGGACCTGCTGACCGAGGCCGCGCGCAAGCTGCTGCTCGTCGAGCGGAACGACACGGCCACCGAGATTCCTGCGGCCGCCGTGCCCGAGCTGTTCCGCGCGCAGGCGCGGCGGACGCCCGACGCCCCGGCCGTGGTCTTCGCCGGTACGAGCCTGACCTACCGGGATCTCGACGAGCGGTCGGACCGGCTCGCCGGCCGGCTGGCCGCGCTCGGGACCGGCCCGGAGACCCCGGTGGGCGTCCTGCTGGAACGCTCCGCTGAGCTGCCCCTGGTGCTGCTGGCGGTCCTCAAGGCGGGCGGCGCGTACGTGCCGCTGCGGGACACCGACCCCGCGCCGAGGCTGCGGCAGCTGCTGGCCGACACCGGCGCCACCGTGGTCGTTACCGACCCGGCGCTGGCCGGGCTGGCCGGCGAGCTGGGCGTGACGCTGCTCGACGCCCGGGACGACGCCTCGGCGCCGGCACCGGAGGTCGTCATCCGGCCGGACCAGCTGGCCTACGTGATGTACACCTCCGGCTCCACTGGGCTGCCCAAGGGGGTGGAGATCACCCACCGGGACATCGTCGAGCTGGCCTTCGACCGGCGGTGGACGGGTGGGGCGCACCAGCGCGTGCTGATGCACTCCCCGACCGCCTTCGACGCCTCCACCTACGAGTGCTGGGTGCCCCTGCTGCGCGGCGGGGTCGTCGCGGTCGCCTCGCCGGGGGCGCTCTCCGTGGCGGTCCTGGAGCGGCTGCTGGCCACTCATGAGGTCACCGGGCTCTGGCTCACGGCGGGACTCTTCCGGCTGGTGGCCGAGGAGTCGCCGGGCGCCCTGGCCGGCCTGAGCGAGGTCTGGACCGGTGGCGACGTGGTTCCGGCGGCGGCGGTCCGGCGGATCCGGGAGGTGTGTCCCGGCCTGGTCGTCACCGACGGCTACGGACCCACCGAGACGACGACGTTCGCCCTCAGCCACCGCCTGGACACCGGCGATCCGGTGCCGGCGCAGGTGCCGATCGGGCGGCCGCTCGACAACATGCGGGTCTACGTGTTGGACGGCAGCCTGCGCCCGGTGCCGGCGGGCGTGGCGGGCGAGCTCTACATCGCCGGCGCCGGCCTGGCCCGGGGCTACACCCGGCAGCCCGCGGCAACCGCCGAGCGTTTCGTGGCCGACCCGTTCGGCCCGGCGGGCACCCGGATGTATCGGACCGGCGACCTCGTCCGGTGGACGGCCGACGGCGTGGTGGAGTTCGCCGGCCGCGTCGACGACCAGGTGAAGCTGCGGGGCTTCCGGATCGAACCCGGCGAAATCGAGGACCGGCTGGCCCGCCACCCCGCCGTGGCCCAGACGACGGTCGTGGTGCGGGAGGACCGGCCGGGCGACAAGCGGCTGGTCGGCTACGTCGTCCCGGCCGACCCGGCCGCACCGGCGACGACGACGGAGCTCACCGAGTATCTGAGCGGCACCCTGCCGGACTACATGGTGCCGTCCGCGCTGGTGATCGTGGCCGCCCTGCCACTGACCGCGAACGGCAAGATCGACCGCCGGGCCCTGCCCGCCCCCGAATACGACGGCGGCGAGGAACGCCGCGCGCCGCGTGACGAGCGGGAGAAGACCCTGTGCGCCCTGTACGGCGAGATCCTCGGGGTGCCGGAGGTCGGGATCGACGACAGCTTCTTCGACCTGGGCGGTCACTCCCTGCTCGCGACCCGGCTGGTCAACCGGATCCGGTCCGCGTTCGGAGCGGAGGTGCCGGTGCGCCTGGTGTTCGAGGCGCCCACCGTGGCCGAGCTGGCCGGCCGGCTGACCGGCGCCGAGGCGGCGCAGCAGCGTCTGGTCGCGGTCGAGCGGCCGGCGGCCATCCCGCTCTCGCACGCCCAGCGCCGGCTCTGGTTCATCGACTCGGTGGCGGACGGCGAGACCGGCTCGTACACCATCCAGCTGGCCGTGCGGCTGCTCGGCGAGGTCGACGCGGAGGCCATGGCGGCGGCCCTCGGCGACGTGGTGGACCGGCACGAGAGCCTGCGTACGGTCTTCGCCGCCGAGGGGGGCGTCCCGCGGCAGCGGATCCTGACCGCTGACGAGTACACCGTGCCGTTGCCGGTCGAGACGGTGACCGAGGACGGCCTGGAGGGCGCCCTCAAGCAGTCCGCGGCGACGGCGTTCGACTTGGCGTTGGACATCCCGCTGCGGGCCCGGCTGCTGCGGCTGGCTCCGCGGGAGCACGTCCTGGAACTCGTCCTGCACCACATCGCGGCCGACGGGTCCTCGCTGGCGCCCCTGACCCGCGACCTCGGGCAGGCATACGCGGCCCGGCTGACCGACCGGGAACCGGAGTTCCGGCCCCTGCCGGTGCAGTACGCGGACTACGCCCTGTGGCAGCGGCGCGTCCTCGGCGACGAGGACGACCCGCGGAGCCCGTACGGGCGGCAACTGGCCCACTGGCGGACGGCGCTGGCCGGGCTGCCGGAGGAGCTGGACCTGCCGGTCGACCGGCCCCGGTCGGCAGCGGGCGGTAACCCGGGCGGGCACGTCGAACTGCGCTTCCCGGCCGACGTCGTGGCGGGCGTGCACCGGCTGGCCGAGGAGGGCGGCGCCAGCCTGTTCATGGTGCTGCACGCCGCCGTGGCCGCGTTGCTGCACCGGGTCGGCGGCGGTACGGACATCCCGGTCGGCACCGTGGTCGCGGGCCGAGGGGACGAGGCGCTCGACGAGCTCGTCGGGTTCTTCGTTAATACCCTGGTGCTGCGCACGGACCTCTCCGGCGCCCCGGACTTCCGGGAGCTGCTGGCCCGGGTCCGCGACGTCGACCTGACGGCCTTCAGCCACCAGGACGTGCCGTTCGAGCGGCTGGTCGAGGAGCTCAACCCGGCTCGTTCCCTCGGCCGCAACCCGCTCTTTCAGGTGGCGATCAGCCTGGAGAACAACGAGGAGGCCGACCTGGAGCTGCCCGGCCTCACCCTGGCCCCGCAGCCGACCACGGCGGACACCGCCAAGTTCGACCTGTCGTTCAGCTTCGGCGAGGTGCGCCCCGATGGCGGACCGGCCGGGCTGGGCGGCCAGCTCGACTACAACGCGGCGCTGTTCGACCACGCGACGGCCGCGGCCCTGGCCGACCGGCTGGTGCGGCTCCTCGGCGCGGTGGTCGCGGAGCCGGGCCGCCCGGTCGCGGACATCGACCTGCTCTCGCCGCACGAGCACGCCGTGCTCCGGGAGCTCAACGACACCGTACGGGCCTGGCCGCAGGCGACGATCGTCGCGCGGTTCGAGGAGCGGGTGGCCGCCGCGCCGGATGCGCCGGCCGTCTCCGACCGGGGCGTGACGATTAGCTACGCCGAGCTGGACGTGCGGGCCAACCGGCTGGCCCACCGCCTGATCGCTGCGGGCGTCCGGCCCGGTGACCGGGTGGCGGTCCTGCAGGAGCGCTCGGCTGACCTCGTCGTGTCCACGCTGGCCGTGCTGAAGGCCGGCGCGGCGTACGTCCCGCTCGACGCCCGCTATCCCCGGCCCCGCCTCGAACTGATCGTCCGGGAGACCGGCAGCCGGGTGCTGCTGACCGACCGGTCCCGGTCCGGGGTCGAGGTCGACGGCTTCGCCGAGGTGATCGTGGTCGACGGCGAGCGGGCGGCGGCCGAGCTCGCCGGCTACGACGCGGGAAGCCCCGCCGTCGCCGGAAACGTCGAGGAGCTGGCGTACGTCATGTACACCTCCGGCTCGACCGGCAAGCCCAAGGGCATCGGCGTCACCCACGGCAACGTCGTCGCCTTCGCCGCTGACGAGCGGTGGCACTCGGGGCACGAGCGGGTGCTGTTCCACTCGCCGCACGCCTTTGACGCGTCGACGTACGAGATCTGGGTGACCCTGCTGGGCGGCGCCCACCTCGTGGTCGCGCCGCCCGGTCAGCTCGACGCGGATGGTCTGCGGCGGCTCACCGGGGAGCAGGGGCTCACCGCGATCTTCCTGACCACGGCGTTGTTCAACCTGATCGCCGAGGAGGACCCCGGGGCGTTCGCCGGGCTGCGCGAGGTGTGGAGCGGCGGCGAGCAGGTCTCCCCGGCCGCCTTCCAGCGGGTGCTCGAGGTCTGCGCCGACACCACAGTGGTGCACGTCTACGGGCCGACGGAGACCACGGTGTACGCCCTGTGCGTCCCGCTCCGCGCGCCGGTGCCCGCCCTGCGCACCGTGCCGATCGGCCGCCCGATGGACAACATCCGGGCGTACGTCCTCGACGACCGGCTCCGGCCCGTCGCGTTCGGCGTGGCCGGAGAGCTCTACCTGGCGGGAGCCGGCACGGCTCGCGGCTACCTCGGGCTCGCGGGCATGACCGCCGAGCGCTTCGTGGCCAATCCGTTCGGTCCGGCCGGGGAGCGGATGTACCGGACGGGTGACGTGGTGCGCCAGGACGCCCAGGGGTTGATCGAGTTCGTCGGGCGGGCGGACCACCAGGTGAAGATCCGGGGGCTGCGGATCGAGCTCGGCGAGATCGAGGCGGTCCTGCAGGACCAGCCGCAGATCTCCCGGACGCTGGTCACCGTGCGGGAGGACGAGCCGGGCGACAAGAAGCTGGTGGCCTACCTGGTGCCCGTGCCCGGGGCGGACACCGCGGGCCTGCGCGACCAGATCGCCCGGCGACTGCCCGACTACATGGTTCCGTCCGCCTTCGTGTTCCTGCCCGACCTGCCGGTCAACGCGAACGGCAAGGTGGATCGCAAGGCGCTGCCCGCACCGGACTTCGGCCCTCGGGCCGGGGGCCGCGGACCGCGCAACCCGCGGGAGGAGCTGCTGTGCCGGCTCTGGGCCGAGGTGCTCAAGCTGGACCGGGTCGGCATCGACGACAACTTCTTCGAGCTCGGCGGAGACAGCATCGTCTCCCTCCAGCTCACCAGCCGGGTCCGGGCCGTCTTTGGGGTCGAGCTGTCCAACCGGGCGGTCTTCCAGGCGCCCACCGTGGCGGCGCTGATGGACGTCATGAGCGCGGGGGTCCAGCGGGACGACTCGTTCGAGGTGGTGCTGGAGCTGCGGGCCGGCGGGACTGCGGCCCCGCTCTTCTGCCTGCACCCGGTGGGCGGGGTCAGCTGGATGTACTCGGGCCTGATGCGGCACATCGACGGGAACCGTCCGCTGTACGGCATCCAGGCGCGCGGGCTGGCCCGCCGGGAGCAGCTCCCGCGGAGCCTCGCGGAGATGGCCGAGGACTACACCCAGCAGATCCGCGCGGTCCAGCCGTCGGGTCCGTACCACCTCCTCGGTTGGTCCATGGGTTCGCTGCTGGCCCACGCGGTGGCGGTTCGGCTGCAGCAGCAGGGGGAGCGCGTCGCCCTGCTGGCCAACCTCGACCAGGTGCCGATCAGTGCGGAGGAGCTGGACGGCGAGTACGTCGCCGCCGACGACCAGAAGGTCTACGCGGCCCTGCTCGACTTCGTGGGGCGCGACCCCGCGATGTTCGGGGACGGTCCGCTCGAGCGCGACCGGGTCATCGAGGTGCTGCGCGAGGAGGGCAGCGCGCTGGCCACCTTCGACGACGAGCAGATCCTGCGGATCGGTGAGATCAACAACAACAACTGGTCGCTCACCATCGGGTACGAACCGGAGGTGTTCGACGGTGACGTCCTGCTCTTCGTGGCCACCCGTGACGAGGACGACCCGGCGGGCAAGACCGCCCGCTCGGTCGCGAAGCTGCAGCGCTTCGTGACCGGGACGGTCGAGGTTGAGGAGATCGACTGCGAGCATCGGGAACTCCTGCAGGCCGGCCCGGTGGCCGAGGTCGGCCGGGCCCTGCAGCAGCGGCTCGACGGTCTTCCGGACTGACCGGAGCACCCCGTACGACGGCCCGGTGCCGCCCGCCGTTGGCGGGTGGCACCGGGCCGTAGCGCTGTGGCCCGGGCCGGATCTGCCGATCGGCAGATGTGCCGGGCACCCCGGCCCGGAATGCTGATCGGTGAGATATCCAAGGAGGAAGCATCATGAGCCAGGCGGCCGAGCACTTGTCAGCCCGGGTGAAGGACGGTGCACCGAGGCCGGAACGGGGGCGGTTCAACCGGACCGCCCTGATCGGATACGCGGCCTTCCTCGCCCTCCTGCTGTACGGCCTCGCCCACGCCTACTGGGCGTCCGGCGGGGATGGGTTCCCGTTCGGCGCCGACGACGCCAACCCGGAGTACTCGGCTTTCCAGAACGTCGGCCGCGACCAGCTGGCCCCGTGGATCGCGGGCTGGTTCCTGGGCAGCGCGGTGGTCGCGCTGCTGCTGGCGTTGCCGGGCCGGCGCCGGATCCCCACCGGGGTGCTGGTGGGCGCCTCGCTGCTGTCGGCGGCGGTGGTGTTCTTCACGCTGGCCGACTTCCGGATCCTCGGCAATCTCGCCTACGTCTTCATGCTGAAGTTCAGCGCGATCAATTGGACCGTGATCAACCAGCTGTTCGCGGTGGTTTCGGTCGGGCTCATGGTCGTGTCGGCGGTCGTCTACCAGCGCCGCACGTCGGGGGCGTGCACCCGCTGCGGGCGCTCCGACACCGAGTCCGGCTGGACGTCGCGGGAGTCCGCCGCCCGCTGGGGCAAGCGGGCCGCCTACACGGCCGTCGTCGTCCCGCTGCTGTACGCCAGCACCCGGTGGGCCTGGGCCCTGGGCTTCCCGCTCGGCATCTCGAACGAGCTGTGGGAGGAGGGCAAGAAGGACCACCTCTGGATCGCCGGCGCCGCGCTGGCCACCATGGGTGCGCTCGGCTCGCTGCTGACCCTGGGTCTGGTGCAGCGCTGGGGCGAGGTCTTCCCCCGGTGGATGGTGGGCCTGCGGGGCCGGCGGGTGCCCATGCTGCTGGCCATCATCCCGGCCACGCTGGTCTCCATCATGGTGACGATCGCCGGTGTCATGTACATCCGGCTCCACTTTCAGGGGGCCTTCGACAACCAGAAGGACGATTGGGGTGCCACGGTTCCGGAGATGGTGTGGCCGGTGTGGGGCCTCGCCCTGGGAGCCGCCACGCTCGCCTACTACTTCCGGCGGCGCGGCGTGTGCAAGCGCTGCGCCCGCGGCTGAGGAGAACAAACGGGCCCGGAATCAGGTCATCTGGTTCCGGGCCTGCCCCCGTTGGCATGGAGTGGTCAGGTCGCCCGGCGGAAGCTGCGGATCGCCAGGGGCGCGGTGATCAGGACGAGCACCAGGCAGGAGGCCAGCGTGGCCAGGATCGTGCCGAGGTCGGGGTGGCCGAGGGCCAGGTCGCGGGCTGCCGTGATGGCGTACGACATGGGGTTGACCTCGGCCACGACGCGCAGCCAGCCGGGCAGGCCGTCGGCCGGGACGAAGGCGTTGGAGGCGAAGAGCAGCACCATGTTGAGCATGCCCCCGATGGGCTGCAGCGACTCGGGGCGGCGCAACCAGGCCGACAGCGCCATGAACAGCCAGCCCAGGGACCAGCCGAGCACCACCGAGACCAGCGCCGCGCTGAGCGAGCCGAGCACGCCGCCGGCCGGGCCGTACCCGAAGATCAGGGCGGCAGCCACCAGCATCACGAGGAGGTTGACGACGTTGAGCGCGGTGTCCGCGATGCTCCGGCCGACCAGGACCGAGCCGGTGTGGATCGGCATGGCTTTGAACCGGGAGATAATGCCGTTGTTCATCTCCGTGGTCAGCGCCACCCCCGACTTGAGGCCCGCGCTGATCGAGCTGGTGACGAGGAACGCCGGCAGCAGGTAGTCGATGTAGCTGACACCGGCCGGGAAGGCGGCCGTCTGCGAGACGCTCTTGAACACCTGGCTGAACACGGTGAGCATCAGGATGGGTTCGAGCACGCCGGGCAGGACCATGGCAGGTTCGCGCAGCACCCGCAGCGATCGACCGGAGAGCACCGAGATCTGCTGGAGCACGCCGCTTCCGCCGAACCGCGGGGACGTGGGATGGATGGTGGCGGTAAGAGCCGGCGGTCTGGTGGCGGCGGTCATCGGGACATCCCTAGCTTCCGGCGGAGTGGTTGAGGGCCATGTAGACGTCGTCCAGCGAGGGTTCGCTGAACGCAAGTTCCGCGATCTCCACGTTGGCCTCGTCCGCCACCCGGACGACGCCGGCCAGGTCGGTGGACTTCTGAACGGGCATGGTGAGCACGAGGCTGTCCGGTTCGTGGGCGGGGGCGAGGCCCGCTGCCTCCAGTGCCCGGACGGCTCGGGGCCGATCGTCGGCCGTGTGCAGGGTGACCGAGACGGTGCGGTGCCCGACCCGGCTCTTCAGTTCGTCGGCGGTGCCCGAGGCGATGACGCGGCCCGCGGACAGCACGGTGATCGAGTCGGCCAGGAAGTCCGCCTCGTCCAGATACTGCGTGGTCAGCAGCACCGTCGTGCCCTCCTGGACCAGCCGCTTGACCACGTCCCACAGGCCGCGGCGGGCGGAGGGGTCCAGCCCGGTGGTCGGCTCGTCGAGGAAGATCACTTCCGGCTGCCCGACCAGGCTGGCCGCCAGGTCCAGGCGCCGGCGCATGCCGCCCGAGTAATCCTTCACCTTGCGGCGCGCGGCCTCGGTGAGGGAGAAGAGCTCGAGCAGCTCCTCGGCCCGCGCGGCGGCCTGAGCCCGGGTGGCGCCCAGGAGCCGGGCGATCAGCACCAGGTTGGCGTGCCCGGAGAGAGTCTCGTCCACCGCCGCGTACTGGCCGGTCAGACCGATGCGCCGGCGGACCTCCTCGGCGTTGCGGGTGACGTCGAGCCCGGCTACCCGGGCCTGGCCCGACGTCGGCAGCGAGAGGGTGCTCAGGATGCCGACGATGGTGGTTTTGCCCGCGCCGTTGTGCCCGAGCAGGCCCAGCACCGTCCCCTCAGAGACCGCGAGGCTCACGCCGTCGAGTGCCCGGGTGGCTCCGAACGACTTCGTCACGTCGGAGACTTCGATCATCACCGTGTCCATCGGATGCCCTGCCCTCGGTATCGGAAGCCCACCACGGCCGCCGGACGCATTCAGGGAAGACCGAAAGGACTGCGTGGGACGTCGCCTGCAGACGTAACGTATCGGCGCGGCTGCCCTATGAGGAGACTCGATCAGATCCCTGAAACTGGCATTGCGCAATCAGCGCAGGGGGAGTCCACTCAGCCCAGTGGAAGGAGCGCCGTGACCCGCCAGCCGTGCTCGCCGTGCCCGCCGTACTCCAGGGAGCCGCCGAGCGCCCGCGCACGTTCGGCGAGCCCCTCCAGGCCGGTGGCCGCGGTCCCCCAGCGGTCGCCGAAGTGCCCGCCCCCGGCCTCCCGGACGGAGGGAGTGCCGTTGGTCACGGAGACGATCAGCATCGGTTCCGGCTTCGCGAAGTCCGGTGTCACGGACACGGTCACCCACGGCGTGGTGCCGGCGTGCCGCCGTACGTTGGTCAGTGCCTCGACCACCACCCGGTGCGCGGTACTCGCCACCTCGCGGGGAACCCGGGGGAGCCGCTCGGGCGAGCGGTCGAGGTGCAGCCGCACGTCGGCCCGGCCGGACGCCCGGAACCGGTCGACGACGCCCTCGATGTCCTCCAGGCCATAGGTCACGAGCTGTGTCTCGTCGGTCGAGCCCCAGTCGCGCGGGCTCGTGCCGTCGGAGGACCTGAGCATGTGGACGGCGCAGTCCATGGAGTCGAGCGCCTGGCGGCCGGAGGCCTCGATCTGCTGGAGCAGGCCGAGCACCTTCTCCGGCTGGGCCGCGCTGATCACCTGGGCCGCCTGCGCCAGCACGACGATGCCCGACACGTCGTGGGCCACGAAGTCGTGCAGGTCACCCGCCAGCTGCAGGCGCTGGCTACGCCGGGCCTCGTGCACGGCCCGGATCCGGCGGGTCTCCAGGGTGCGCAGACCCCCGCCGCCAGCGGCCGCGGCGACGGCGCCGAGCGCGAAGAACACGCTCTGCGCGACGACCTCCATCGCGGTCGCGGGGACCTGCAGCCGCAGCAGGGCCGTCGAGGCCAGGACACCGAGGACGGTGCAGAACACGAACGCCTGCCGGATCTCGGCGTACCGGGCGATCAGGCAGATCAGCAGCAGCAGCCCGGTGATCTCGAGCAGGGTGGCCACGCCGGTCGCCTGCTCCAGCGTCGGCGGTTCGCTCAGGACGGTGCCGAGACCGGAGCTCACGACCACCACGACGGCGACCACCGGGACGACCCTGTCCCGGGTGTGCAGCGCGGCCACGGCGAGCGCGCCCAGCACCGCGACCATCATGGGCAGGACCGCCCGCCAGCCCGCCGCGGGCCCCGCCAGCAGGGCCGCCGGAACCACGAAGAACGCCAGGACCGCGCAGGCCGGGCCGACCGCGCGCTCCAGCAGGCGGCTCAGCGCGTGGCCCACAGTGTTCGTCCCCATTCCCGGCATTCTACCCACCCGTCATATTTCTCTCTTGATCCGTGAGTCCGGCCCGCTCGTCGATTTGCGCGGGCTCGGTGAAGTCGGGGGCGTATCGGCCGGGCAACATTGTTTACGATCATCTACTGAGGGGTGCGTTGTGTCTGGTACAGCGGAATCCGAACTCGACCGGCTGGTGCCGGAATGGCATTTCCGAGAAATACATCGTGTATCGGTTCCGGGCGCCACCGCCGAAGTCATGAAGGCCGCCCACGCGACGACCTGGTCCGAGGCCCCGATCGCGCGGGCTCTGGTCGCGATCACCGGAGCGGACGTCTCGCCCGGGGGGAGCATCGTCGACGACTTCCTGAGCGGGATGGGTGAGGTGCTGCCCACCGGGGACGAGGAGTTTCTGCTGGCCGCGGTGCAGGGCATGGGCGACACCCCACGGCCCGACGGCAGCATCGTGGATATCGTGACCGGCTGTCATCAGCCGGGGATCCTCAAGGTCGGGATGAACGTCCGGCACGCGGCGGGTGTGCTCGCCACCGAGACCCGGATCTTCGCCACCGACGAGCGCACCCGGCGCCGGTTCCTGCCGTACTGGCTGCTCATCCGGCTCGGCAGCGGGATGACCCGCACGTCGATGCTCCGGGCGATCCGGGCCCGAGTGCTGCGCGACGCGGCGTCGGCCTGACCCGCGGCGCCGGGGTCAGGCCGACCGGTCC